>JAJDDS010000241.1 GCA_029260195.1 Phycisphaerae bacterium | reverse complement strand
CCGTCCAGAACCCGGATCTCCTGCGCGAACTCACCTTCGACGTCGCCCTTGACTACCTGGCTCTGGGTCTCGACCCCCAAAAAGCCACCCTCTTCAGGCAGTCGGACATCCCCGAGGTCGCCGAACTCGCCTGGATCCTCGCCACGGTCACCGGTCGAGGACTCCTCGAACGAGCCCATTCCTACAAGGACAAGGTCAGCAAGGGCATCGCGCCATCGATGGGGCTCATGTGCTATCCCATACTGATGGCAGCGGACATCCTCATCTACCGCAGCGACCTCGTCCCGGTCGGGAAAGACCAGGTCCAGCACGTCGAGATGACGCAGGACATGGCTGGCTATTTCAACGGAACCTACAACTGTGAAGTGCTCAAGCGCCCCGAAGCCAAGCTCAACATTGCGCAGGTCTGCCCCGGCATTGACGGACAGAAAATGTCCAAGAGCTACGGAAACACCGTCGACCTTTTTGACACGCCCAATCGAACGCGAAAGCGAATCATGAGTATCAAGACCGACAGCACCCCGGTCGAAGATCCGAAGGACCCCCGGACGTGCCACGTTTTCGCGCTGATCCAGTTGATGGCGTCTCCCCAGGAAACTCGGGAGTGGTCCGACCGCTATGGCCAGGGCGGCATGGGCTACGGCGAGGCGAAAGGGCGGTTGGCTGAGCTGTTCGAGGAGACGTTCGGACCCGCCCGCGCGCGCCGGGAGCGCCTCGCAGCTGATCTCGACACCGTCGAGGATATCCTGTCGGAAGGTGCCAAGTCGGCCCGCGCGCTCGCCGAGGAAGTCATGGATGATGTTCGCGCCGCCTGCGGAATCGTCACCGCCGGGAAGGGTGCGTCATGAGCGACTACCGCGTCGACCTCGACGCCTACAACGGTCCGCTCGATCTGCTGCTCTATCTCATCCGCAAGGACGAGATTGACGTTTACGACATCCCCATCGCCGGCGTGACCGAGCAGTACATCCTCTATGTCGAGGTGATCCAACGACTCGATCCCAACATCGCCGGCGACTTTCTGGTCATGCTGGCGACGCTGATGGAGATTAAGTCCCGCGCCCTTCTCCCCCGACATCTCTCCACCGACGACGAGCAAGAGGATTTCGAAGACCCTAGATTGGAACTTGTCCGGCAGCTACTCGCCTACAAGTCGTTCAAGGACGCCGCCCATGCACTCGACCTGGCGGTGCAGGTCCAGGCGCTGCGCCACGCCCGAAGCCCGGCTGACCTGCCCAAAGAGGCCGACGAGGTGGACCTCGAGGATGTCAGCATCTGGTCGCTGATGAACGCCTTCAACGCGCTACTGGCCCAGACCGGAAAACATAGACCCGTCCACGAGGTCGTCGTCGACGACACCCCCCTCGCCCTGCACGCAGCCGACATCGTCGACTCCCTTCAGCGCAACAGCGACTCCCAACTCTTCGCCGACATCTTCTCCGGTCGGACGAAGGCTCAAATGATCGGCTTATTTCTCGCGCTACTCGAACTCATCCGCAAGCGCCGCATCCGCATCACGCAGGACGAGCTGTTCGGTCCGATTACCATTCACCTTGTCAACGCCACGCCTTTCACAGAGGAAGACCTCGACACGACGGTCGCGCTTCCGAGCGAGGAGAACGTGCCCGACCTGACCGCAACCGACGTTTCGGCCACGGAGCCAAGCGAATGACCGCGTCAGCCAACCTCGATTCTCTCCGCATCATCTTGCCCGCCGTTGCGGCTCCGGTGGGCAGCTACGTTCCGGCCATCAGGACCGGCGATACGATTCTCACCAGCGGCCAGATTCCAATGAAGGACGGCAAACTCGTCAGCACCGGGAAAGTGGGACGAGACGTGACACTCGAACAGGCGGCTGAGGCAGCCGGCGTCTGCGCCATCAACGCGCTCGCGGCCGTGGCTTCGGTCGCCGGCGGCGTGGACAACGTCAAGCGTGTCGTCCGGGTGGCAGTGTTCGTGAACAGCGCCCCCGGGTTCACGGATCAGCCCCAGGTCGCCAACGGCGCCAGTGATTTGTTCGTGAAGATCTTCGGCGACACCGGTAAGCACGTCCGCGCAGCCGTCGGCGTCTCCGAACTTCCGCTCGACGCCTCCGTCGAGATCGAACTCACCGTCGAAACCTAGCGTGGGAGCGATCAGTCAAGCGCCAAGACGCGCTGTTCACGAAAAGGATCGTGCAATGGCTATCATCCTCGCTTGCATCGTCTGCGGAGCGATAGCTGCCGTTGTATCCCATCTGGTCGAAGCTCAGCGCGGCGGGCTCAAGAACGGCGAGTACCTGCGCAAGACGGCCGTCGAACTCGCGACGGCGAGTGGTACCACGGCGATCCTCGGCGCACTCCTGTCGGCGGCGGGCGTCGCTTTCACGATCGCGATGCCGCTCGCGCTGGCGACCGGTTGGCTCTCTTCCCGATCCGTGCAGCGAGTTCGCAAATCCGTCACGCGAAAAATCGACGCATGTCTCGATGACCACGTCCCTTCGGACGACCGCCACTGGTACCCGTGGCTTGCCCCCGCGCACCGTCTTGGCCTGACCAATCTTTCCGACGACCGGCTCCGCCGCTATCACGCGCTCCACGCGCCCGTCGAGGCCTTTGAGGACGAATGGGAGCCGAAACGCGCCGCGGTGCGGGCATTACTCAGTGGGACCGGTGCGGCCATTCTCCTCGCGATCGTCCTCGCACCGCTGCCTGTTTACCTCCCCTATGTCGTTCTGCCCTGGGTTCTGCGAACCGCCCTCGCATTCGGCGTCGCGCGTATCCTCTTCGCGGGTGTCGAACGGGTCGCCGGTATGGCAGGCTG
>JAJDDS010000025.1 GCA_029260195.1 Phycisphaerae bacterium | reverse complement strand
GTGAGGAAGAGCGGGAGATCCGCGGGGCGGTGATCGAGTTCGTTGAGCGAGATTCACCCTGTCGGGCATCGTCGTCCGAATCTTAGAACGTGTTAAAGAAGAGGTGGAATGCGGGATCGTTGGCGATGCGGAGGGCGCGTATTCGCGAGGCTACCGCTCCCTTACGGCCGCGGCTCTGTTCAGAAAGCGCCGTTCTCAAACACGTTCTTAAACGGGGTTCGGGGGAAACGGGCTCTGGGATGTTGGGACCGAACGCTCCAGCGAGGCGGGCTTGCGGGAGGTGGACGTCGATCCGGCAGACGAGCACGGACGCGGCGGCCGCGAATGTGCTTGTGAGAAGCCGGCCGGTCGGGTGCGCCTGTCTCGATGGGCGGCTTGGCGAAGCTCATCTCGCCGACGTGTCCGGCGATTTCGCAGCGTTTTGTTCCCGGCGCGGACCACACGCCTGAGGATCAGTTATCGGGGTCGTGATGGCCGCGGCACCGGTCGATTTCGGCGTCGTTGGGCGATTGCTTGCCGACGAGAGAGAGGGTCGGTTCGTGGACGAACATCACGTGGGGATGCTCCACGGTTCCATCGCCTCCTGGGTGGTAGCTCTATGCAGGTTTGGCGTCGTTTGCAACGCGGGCGATGGCGTCGAGTTTTTCGACGACCTCGGGGGCAATGTTGCCCTTGGGCATCAGGCGCGCCAGCACGTGGTAGCCGCTCTTGCGCAGGACGTTTGGCAGGTCGAGTTTCTTGAAGTACTTGTCGAACAGGGGGGTCAGAAAATCGTCGGCTACGTTGATGTCGTCTGGCCACGGGGCCGGCTTGCCCAGCGTTTCGAGCGCCCGGGACACCTCGTCTATCGCCTCGCGCATGGCGTCGCGTCGGCGGTCCTTCGCAGCCAAACCGAATAGGTTGTCCGGCTGATCGTATTCGGCATAGGCGAGCAGGACTTCCTCGTCGCAGAAGTAGTTCTCGATCTCCCGCCTGGACCACGTCATGCCGATGGTGCTGAAATCGTCGGGGAGATCGCGATCGAGTCGGTCGAAAATGGCGATACCGAGCAAGCCGGGTCTTGCCTCCCTCAACCCCCAGAAGTGCCTCTGGGCCTGCTTGGGGTTGTTTCCAACGTATACGACGAACGGATGCGCGAGAGCGTCCACAGCGGAGTGCCGAAGCGTTTCGGCGGCGGCTTGGAGATTGGCGAGGTCGGTTGATCCTTCGAGATAGAGGATCCAGCCTGTTTGCTCGGCTTGGTAGTAGTGGTCGAAGCCGATTTCCTTCAGCGACTTCGCGACTTGCGACCCGCGATTGTCGATCCTGTGGGGCTTTCCGACAAAGGCGATGACGACGTCGCGCTCGGCGGACTCGTTCAGCAGGATTTCGGAGTGGCTGGCGGCGACGACCTGGGCGCCCTGTTCTTCAGCCAGGTCGGTGATGAGGTTGTAAATCTGGCGTCGGCGCAGGATTTCGAGATGGGCGTCGGGCTCATCGAGCAAATGCACGGCGCCGGGGTTGGCGTAGAGGTGGGCGAGCAGAAGCAATGTTTGCTGCAAGCCTCGCCCGGAGCAGGACAGGTCAAGTTGTGTTCCGCCACGCTCCTCATAGGCCATGGTGATTTCGCCGCGCTCAGTGATGTACTCGGGTGGAAGCAGTCTTGCGCCGAAGAGATGTTTGATGTTCTCGGCCAATCGGTCCCATGTTTCGGTGTCGCGCGGCGAGTAGAGGCTGTGGCAGAGGTTTCTCAAGACCTGAGCGGTTTGCCCCTCACCGAGAAGCACGCTGACTCGCCCGGGTTCCCACTTGGGCTCGACGGCGGCGAGGCCGGACATGGGGGGTAGAAAGGCGGCGCGCACACCGGCGGTCTCGTGCGGAACCGGCATCCTCTCCGATGATGCGCCGAAGCCGGTCTTCAGCGGGCGGCAGTAGATCGACTCCTCGTTGGCGTAGTCGAACTCCAGGCCGCTGGACCAGCGGTTGCCTTCAGTCACGCCGTCGACAATGACGTCGATGCTCAAGGGGGCGTCTGCTGCTTTCGCTTACCCTCGGTCGTGACTTGGCGCGAACTGTGGGCGCGCATATCGCGTCAGAGCAACTTGGCGTTGGGGATCGGTATGGAGCTAAGGTCCCGCCGGTTGATCGTCACGCCCGGGCGTTTTTTGGGTGACTCCTGCCCCTTGCGTTTCTCGTTCCAACGCCGAACGCCCAGCTCCCAAAGGGCGAGGGCTTGCAGTGCGGAAGTCTTGCCCGAGTTGTTTGGTCCGACCAAGACGACGGTCTTGCCGAGTTCGACATCAATCTCGTCGAAGCGTTTGAAGTTTCGGAGAACGAGTCGGGTCAGCATGGTCCGGTGCGTGGCATCATCGTGACAGGTTTATCGCGCGACGTCCGCACGTGCGCGGAAATCGGGCCAATGTCTCGGCCGCACGTATATGGCCCGATCCGGACACGTTGGCAACGCGGGGGGGGCCGTCTATAATCTCTCCCCAGTTGTCAGAGAAGCCGGGAACATGTCCGAGGAGCGTGGAAGACGTTGATTCAGGATCTTGGGAAGGACTTGGCCAAAACCGACCCCGATCAACTCGTGCGGGACTTGCCGGCGATCGCGGAGCGCGTGCTGATCGTGGGGCTGGACGGAGCGACGTTCGACGTGCTCGACCGCATGATCGAATCTGGGCGGATGCCGAATCTGAAGGCGTTTCTGGCGCGGGGGACGTCGGGGATTCTGGAATCGACGCGACCGCCGATTACGCCGGCGGCTTGGACGACGTTCATGACCGGCAAGAGTCCGGGGACGCACGGGATTCTGGATTTCGAGCGGTACAACGTCGAGACGGATCGTTTGGAATTCAATAGCCATCGCGCGGTGGCGCACGTGCGGACGCTGTGGGATGTTTTGGGGGATAAGGGGCTTCGGGTCGGCGTGGTGAACGTGCCGATGACGTATCCGCCGCGCCCGGTGAACGGGTTTCTGATCACGGGGTTCGAGACGCCGAGCACGGAGGTCGAGTTCACGCATCCGCCGGAATTGAAGGACGAGATCCTGCGGCAGTGGCCTGACTACACGTTCAAGACGACGTGGCGGCGGAAGATGCTGGGGGGCGACGCGCTGCTGGCGGAGAATCTTCGGAACTTCTGCAAGAGCTTCCACGACGGGGCGGCGGTGACTAAGCACTGCGGGGAGAAGTACGGGTGGGACGTGCTGATGTTGGTCTACAAGCTGGTGGATAACCTTCAGCACAAAGCCTGGAAGTACATCGATCCGCGATTCAATCAGGGGCATCCGAAGCGGGCGGAGATGGTGGCGAATTGCTACAAGGAGTTGGACGACGCGCTGGGTGTATTGTTCGAGTATGCGGATGCGAAGGGTGCGTCGGTGTTTATCATGTCCGATCACGGGCACGGCAGCCTCGAGGGGAAGGTCCAAGCCAATCTGGTTTTGGAGCGGTTGGGGTATCTGCGATTGGAGTCGGCTGCTTCGCGGGTAGCCACGCGGATGAGCTATCTGTGGTCGCGTGCGCGGAGGGAGAAGAAGGGGCGGTTCGCGAATCAACGTCAGATTACGGAAGACCTAGCCGTTGACTTCTCGCGGACGCGGGCGTGCGTGATGCACGCGGGGGAGTACGGGTTTCTGTACTTGAATCTGAATGGTCGGCAGCCGGGCGGGATTGTGGAACCGGTGGCGTACGAGGGGCTTCGCGATGAGATACGGGAACGGCTGTTGGGTTTTCAGGAACGTCGGCCTTCGGGTGAAGTGTTCAACGTGTTCAGTGCGGTGATGAAGCCGGAGGAGCTGTATGGGTGTTCGCGGGCGGATCGGCCTTGGATGCCGGATCTGTTCCTGAAGC
>JAJDDS010000240.1 GCA_029260195.1 Phycisphaerae bacterium | reverse complement strand
CAGCCGTCTTCTTGGCGTGGATTTGTTCGGTGCGCTCGCGCGACGGGGGATGGTTCTCGCCGAGAGTGTCAGCCACTTGTCCTCCGATCATACCGGACCCGCCGGCGCCGGTCGCGAGTTCGAGGGTCATGGCTGCGGCACGATCCGCACGCGAGGTGCGGCGGGCGATCAACTCGAAGGCGAGTGTCAGCAGCGCGTCACCGGCGAGGATGGCCATCGCTTCGCCGAACTGCATGTGGCTGGTGGGTCGGCCGCGGCGGAGCTCGTCGTCGTCCATGGCGGGCAGGTCGTCGTGGATGAGCGAGAAAGTGTGAACGCATTCGATGGCGACGGCTGCGGGGAGTGCGTCCTCAGGCGATCCCCCGTTTAGTTCGCAGCATCGTGTGAGAAGGAAGGGGCGGAGTCGCTTTCCCCCGGCGAGTACCGAGTAGCGCATCGCTTGGGTCAGCTCGGGGGGGACGTCGTGGTGTGGCGCAAGGAATTCAGCGAGCCTGCGATCGAATCCCGTTGCCCACCGTTCGAGGGCTTGGCGGAAGGTGTGGTATTGATCCGGAGGTGGGGGCATGCGTCGTAACTCGTGCGTCTTCGAGGTCCGCAGGTGTCACGCGCACGTTATCGCGAGGTCTGGCACGTTGCAAGGAGGCGCGGTTTCGACGTCGGACGTCGCGAGCGATGCGGCGACACGACATGACGGTGACGGATTTGTTCGGATCCGCGTGGCATTCAACCCACGTGCGCTTCACGCGACGAAGCGGGTCGCGTTGGTTGCGGCGAGGGTGGGGCAGGCTGGCGGAGCCTGGATGAACTCGACCCCGACGAAGAACGCCCCGAGCGCCTCGTTGCAGAAGCGGACGCGGCCATGAACGGTCTCGCCGGTCTCCTCATGTACTAGGCGGACCACCGCGGTGGCGGCGATGCGATGGCGAATCTTGAGTCCGACACCGCCGGCGCTGATGTCGCGGGTCGTCGCGAAGCACTCGACGCGATCAGGTCCTTCGTCCAAAACGACGACCGTGAAGTGCTCCCTCCAGGTGAACCGAGGGAAGCGGCGTTTGCCGGTATAGGTGTCTTCTCGTCCAGTACACTGGGCTTGCGTCAACCAGCGATTGACGACCTTTGCCCCGTCGGCGACTTTTTTGCGCATGGCTGCTTGCATCGTCTGTTCCCCTCTTTATTGCATCCGACAAATGGGTCCCGGTTCGGTGTCCGGAAGGGGTGGTTAGCAATCGGTGTGCCAGTCGCTCACCGGCTCAAGAACGGGGTGCGGTGGGCAAAGTCGCCCGGACCATGGGGAAGTTGGCGCGTTCGCGAATGCCCAAGGTCCGATACACGATGCGGGGGGTGTTGCCTCCCGGAGCGTAGTGTGGTACCAGTGACGTCGTTTCCGGGCGGGACGGGGCGCGTTTAGCAATTGGAGGATAGTATGTCATTCGTCAAAGCTGCGATGAGCACGACCGTCGTTATGGGAATCCTGTTGACAGGGTGCGGCCCGAAGTACGCCGAATTCGGCGAGCCGATGAAGCTCGGAGATTCGACGACGATATCGGTCGCCAAAGTTCTGAGCGACAAGGATGCCTACGACGGAAAGTACATCCGGGTCTCGGGCAAGGTCGCCAGCGTCTGCGCGAAGAAGGGATGCTGGTTGCGGATGACCGACGGATCGTCGGACGAGACAGTGTTTGTCAAGTTCACCTGCCCGGTGGACGGACGATTGGTCCCGATGGATGCGGTCGGTCACGATGTGGTCGTGGAAGGGAAGCTGGCGATCGAGACGGTGAGCGAAGCCGACGCTCGTCACTACGCGGAAGACGCCGGGAAGTCGACCGATGAGATCGCGAAGATCGTGGGCGACCGGAAGCAACTGCGCATGGCCGCGCCGGCGGCGCGCGTGCTGGGAATGCCCAAATAGACCCACGATCGGGGATTGATGTCGCCTACGGGCGGCGAAGATCGTCCAGGGCGCCTTCGTCCATCAAGCGCCCAACCGGGTACACGTTGTGCTCCGCGTCCCAGTATCGGGATCGCCGGTAGAAGAAGTTTATCCGGCGACGGGGGCTCGCTGCGAATTCAGCGTCGGCGGCCAGTTTGTCCCTGAAGGCGGCTTTCAGGACGTCGTCGGTTTCGAGCATCGCACGGGCTAACGGCTCGAAGCGGTGGTGCTCGGCGTACTCCTTCTGTTCGAATATCGCGTTGAACGATCCCCACGCGACGAGCGCGTCGGGGGCGAGCGGTTCGAGCAGATGGACCAGCACTTTTGCGCGCGGTTGGTTCAGCGGAAAAACGAACGTTCCCGCCGGGAACGTCTTCGTTTGCCGAACGGGTGACACGTCGTAGCTCGGTCGCTGCCGGCCTTCGTAGGGCGTGTCGGCGAAACGCACATTGTCGAACCGGTAGGTCTCGACGGTGAACGCACGAGGGGCGCTTAGGCGAAAGAACGACAATCCGTGAAGTGTCAGTATACGACACGCACGATCCCACTGCGGAGGAACGAGGTAGGCCGCGGGCGGGACGACGTCGCGCTCGACGGCCATCGTGTCGTAGTATCGGGTGGGGATGTCGACGGGGTCCGTTGTGTACTCGATCACCTCGGCGCCGGTGATGCTGCTCGTACGCTTCGTCGTGCGGTAGCCCTTGAACACGCGGGGGAGCGACTCGTCTGTGCGTTTCAACCGCAAAGCGACTTTTCCGTTTTCCCCGGCGCCGCGGCTGGCGACGGTTCGGGCGTCGGCTTCTTGGAGGGCGGCGCGAAGGGCGTCGGGGTCGCGGTTTAGTTCTTCGAGCGTATGGACCATGATGTCGTACGTCGCGCGGACGCGGTCGGCGAAGGGTTTGAGCGCGTGGGCCTCCACGAGGATGGAGGGGCGGTCGCAAATGCCCGCGTACCCAGTCGAGAAACGCGGTGAGAACGATCCCGGGCCGTCAACGCCTAGGGCGGGGTCGTGCCGCTCGCGCAGGCCGAAGTACGGCATGACCTCGTGTCCGTCCGCAGCCATCTTGGGCAGAATGTGGGGGTATAGCGTCCCCGTCAGCCACCGGGCGACGGCGGGGTCGGTCTCCTGGTGGATGGCGGATGCGTAGAGCAGGGCGTATCGGTGGTCGCCGCCGTTGGTGGTGTGGTTGTCGAACAGCAGGTCGGGACGCCAGCGATTCCACGCGGTGAGCCAATGGCGCATTTCGACCGCGTCGACTTTGGTGTAGTCACGGTTGAGATTGAGGTTGTTGGCGGTGACGCGCCATCCCATGGCGTTTGGGCCATTCTGGTTGACGCGGTTGTGGGGGCTCATGCGTTCGTGCCCGTCGACGTTGAAGATGGGGATGATGAGCAAGTTGATGTGTTCGAGAAGGTCGTGGCGCGTTCCGGTGACAACGATATCACGGGCGAGGGCGAGGCTGGCTTCCTTGCCTGCGCACTCGCCGGGGTGGATGCTGTTCTGCAGCAGGACGACGAGCTTGCCGTGAGCCCGCACGTTGCCCGCATTGAATCCGCCCTCGCGCGAGAGCATCAGAAGCGGAAGTTCGCGCCCCTGGGCACTGTGCCCGAACGGGCGGAAATCAGCCTGGCCGGAGGAGGCTGCCAGTTTGCGGCAGTACGCGACGACCTCGTCGTACCCGCCGGTCTCGCTGTAGCCGGTGCGCTCAGCGCGCGTTTGCCATGCGGATGGGACGTCCGCGGGGCGCGCGCCGTGCGATTGCGCGGGGTTGCCCGCACTGAGAACGGTTCCGCCAAACACCATCGCCAACATCAGCACATGCACCGTCATCCGGGTCGCCTCCACTCGCGTTTCATGGAATACCGCCGCCCAGCCGAACTCCAGCCTGCACCCTCCAACCGTGGCCTCTGACGTGATGAAAACACCGATCTTATGCTGCCGATGCTCGGTGGGCGAAACTTCTCCACACTCTGATCCCAGTCTACCAGATCCCGGCGCGCGCGGCGCACACTGTGTCCGGTTGAACCGGCTCCGAAGGCGTTCGTATTCCGAGCCGACGTGCCCGGACGAAAGCAGGCAACGCGTTCTAGTGCTTGACGGCGCACCGCGTGAGGCTAGGCTCTGCGGTGGGGCGTGACGATGGGGCGTTCGTGTCGATCGTCCGCGGGCCCGAGTCGGTGGGGCTCGGGAATCGCGCAGGCGCTTGGATCACACAGGAGCATTTCGGATGGATGATACCTCCAGACGGTCGGGTGGCAAACGATGGGGGCGTAGCGTCGGCACGGTGATTTGCTCGCTGCTTCTCGCGCCGGCTGGGTGCGATCCGTCCATGACGGCGCCGAACGGTCCGAACGAACCGACGGGGCCGGAGACGAACATCGCAGCCCGGTCGACATGCTCGGCGTCGGCGGCTGCCTGTTTCGATGAGTTGACGGGTGACGCAGCCGACTTGGTGCGGTTTCGCCCGGCGACGCGATGGGCGAACACATCCCTCACCTGGTCGGTGAGCGGCTTTCTGCCGAATTGCGACGAGGAACTGCAGTCGGATCTGGTGGCGCGGGCATTCGCTCTGTGGAGCGAGGTGTGCGCGTTGACGTTCACGCCGTCCGGCAGTGACGCAGACATCACGATTTCGTTTCTAGCCGGTGATCACGGCGACATGTTCCCGTTCGACGGCGCGGGCGGGACCTTGGGGCACGCGTTCTTTCCCAGCTCGCGGATGGGGGGAGAGGTGCATATGAACTCCGACCGGCGATGGTCTGCCTGCCATGACGACGGTCTGGACCTCTTCACCGCGCTCGTGCATGAGATCGGGCATGCGCTCGGTGTGGAACATGTGCGTAACGACACGTCCGTGATGAGCCCTGGGTACATGCAGCCGTTGGCTGGTTTGACGGATGAGGATGTCGACGCGGTACGGCGGTTGTACGGAGATAACGAGGGGAAGATCGTCCCGGCGGAGATCGTACGCGAGGACGGCGATACGCCTGATTTCGCCGGCGACCTCGGAGGCGACACTGACGGAGACGGTATACCCGACTCGGTCGAGGTATTGGTCTTCGCGACGAGTCCGTTCCGATCCGATACCGACGACGACGGTGTCGATGATTTCATCGAGATTTTCGTCGATGGCAGCGACCCGCTCGAGCCCCCCCCCACGGAATTAGTCGACTCCGACGGGGATGGGTTGAGCGACGTGGACGAAATTGTCTTCTTCGGCACGGACCCGTTCTCAGCCGACACCGACGGTGACGGGCTCGACGATTTTCTTGACCCTCTTCCAACGAATGCGTTCTTCGGCGACGACACCGTCGACCCCTGCGCCGCGAACGGATGGTACGGGGACTACGAATGCGACACGTTCTGCCCTCTACTCGATCCGGACTGCTCGGATATTTGCCTGTCCAACGGTTACTATGGCGATTTTGAGTGCGACACAGGCTGTCCGCTCATCGATCCGGACTGCGAGGACATCTGCGCGGTGCGCGGATTCTATGGAGACGGGGAGTGCGACGCTTTCTGTAACTTCTTCGATCCGGACTGCGCGCTCGCCGGAGTGGAAAGCGGCGACATCTGCGCGGAGAACGGTTGGTACGGCGATCTCGAATGCGACACGTTCTGTCCGCTTCTCGACCCCGATTGTGAGGACCCTTGCCTGATCGACGGATTCTACGGAGACGGCGAGTGCGACACGTTTTGCGTGCTTCCCGACCCCGACTGCGACGATATTTGCGCTATTGCGGGATTCTATGGGGACGGCGAATGTGACACGTTTTGCCTGCTGTATGACTTCGACTGTGACGACTCGGCATTCTGTGATCCCGCGACGGGCCAATGCAGTGGATTTGAAGTCTGTTCAGATGACTGTCCGACGGCGTTCGATGGCGAATGTGATGACGGGGGGTTCGACGCCATGTTCATCTTCTGTTCGTTCGGCACGGATTGTGGTGATTGCGGGCCGCGTAGTTCCGGGGACGCGCCGCTGTTCGCGTGCTTCAACGACTGTGTCAGTGCGTTTGACGGGGAATGCGATGACGGGGGGAGCGGCGCCGACTTC
>JAJDDS010000239.1 GCA_029260195.1 Phycisphaerae bacterium | reverse complement strand
ATCGCATCCCCGCACCGCCACGCCCCTCAACCGTCGCAACACGAGCATACCACACCCCGAAGCGCAATGTCCCGCACAAATTCCTCTTTTGCACCGCCCCGTGCGGCGGACTCCCATCGCTCGCCACGTCCCCAACGCCACACACCCTACGCCTTCCGGTAGATCTCCGCGCCAGACCGCGAGAATTCCTCCGCCTTCTCCCGCAACCCAACCCGGACCGCCTCCGACGCATCCACGTCCAGCCGGGCGGCGAATTCTCGAACCTCCTGCGTGATCTTCATCGAGCAGAAATTCGGCCCGCACATCGAGCAGAAATGCGCCACCTTGGCTGACTCCTGCGGCAGCGATTCGTCGTGGAACGCCCGCGCGCGCTCCGGATCGAGTGACAGGTTGAACTGATCCTCCCACCGAAACTCGAACCGAGCCTTGGACAACGCGTCATCCCGCACCTGAGCCCCCGGATGCCCTTTCGCCAGGTCGGCTGCGTGCGCCGCAATCTTGTACGTGATCACCCCCTCCTTCACATCGTCCCGCGCCGGAAGCCCAAGATGCTCCTTCGGCGTCACGTAGCACAACATCGCCGTCCCATACCACCCGATCATGGCTGCCCCGATCGCACTCGTGATGTGGTCGTACCCCGGCGCGATGTCCGTCGTCAGTGGCCCCAACGTGTAAAACGGCGCCTCGCCGCAAGCTTCGAGCTGCCGCGTCATGTTCTCCTTAACCATGTGCATGGGTACGTGCCCAGGCCCCTCGACCATCACCTGCACGTCATGCTTCCACGCGATCCGCGTCAACTCGCCCAACGTATCCAGTTCCGCGAACTGCGCTTCGTCGTTCGCATCCGCGATCGACCCCGGACGCAGCCCGTCGCCCAGCGAAAACGCCACGTCGTAGGACTTCATTATTTCACAGATGTCCTCGAAATGCGTGTACAGGAAATTCTCTTGATGATGCGCCAAGCACCATTTCGCGTGGATCGACCCGCCCCGCGACACGATCCCGGTCACCCGCTTCGCCGTCATGGGCACGTAGCGCAGCAATACGCCCGCGTGGATCGTAAAATAGTCCACACCCTGCTCAGCCTGTTCGATCAGCGTATCGCGGAAGACCTCCCACGTCAGATCCTCGGCGCGCCCGTCCACTTTTTCGAGCGCCTGATAGATCGGCACGGTCCCGATCGGCACCGGCGAGTTGCGGATGATCCACTCCCGCGTCTCGTGGATATTCTTCCCCGTGGACAGGTCCATCACCGTGTCCGCGCCCCACCGCGTCGACCAAGTCAGCTTCTCCACCTCTTCGTCGATCGAGGAAAGGACGGCTGAGTTCCCGATGTTCGCGTTGATCTTCACCAGGAAGTTACGCCCGATAATCATCGGCTCCGACTCGGGGTGGTTCACGTTGCTCGGAACGATCGCCCGACCCCGCGCAATCTCGTCGCGCACGAACTCAGGCGTGATCGAACTCGGAACGGCCGCCCCGCAATCGTCCCCGGGATGCTGCGTCTCCGCCAACTCCCGATGCGTCTCCCGCCGTTGATTCTCCCGAATGGCGACAAATTCCATTTCCGGCGTAATCGTCCCCCGACGGGCGTAGTGCATCTGCGACACGTTGCATCCACTTCGTGCCCGCATCGGCTTTCGGCGGAACGCCCCGGGGAACTGTTCAACCTCGATCGCTCTATCCTCCCGCGTGAAACCGTTGTCTTCCGGCTTCACCGTCCGACCGGCGTACGTCTCGACGTCCCCGCGCCCCTCGATCCACGGCATCCGAATCGCCACCAGCCCCCGACGCAGATCGATCGACGCCGACGGATCCGTATACGGTCCGGAAGTGTCATACACTGTCACTTCCGGGTTCGGCTCCGCCGCCGATACGCCTTCGGAACCCAGCTTCGGCGTGGCCGAGACGCTGATTTCCCGCATCGGCACCCGGACGTCCGCATGCAGCCGCCCCTGGACGAATATCTTTCGTGACGCCGGCAACGGCTCGATCGCCGCCGATTCGATCTGCTCCGGCGTCCGTACGCGTCCCCCGCCTACCTCATTCAACGCCATCGCCTTCTCCTCGATAACGAACTAGTTCGACACCTCGGCCACACAACCCACCGCGACCGGTGCAGGCGCGTATCATACCTCGTTCCCGCCGACCGTCCACGTCCGCCGCTGACGCGACGGGTGTGGCCATTTTTCTTGGCATCGTGTGGGACGGGTGCCAGGCGGCTTGCCCGCCAACGTTTCGCACGACACCCTCGCGAAAACACGGGCAGGTGCTCCGCGACCACCAAGAATGGTCACACTCGTGTCGAGGTTGTTATGGGCAGGCGTGCGGGCAGGTGAACGTGGGATCCTTGATGTTCGCGCGGAACAGGGCCAGGTCGTCGGGATCAAGGACCACCCACCCGTCGCAATCGCTGTCGGCTTCAGGTGTGTACTCCAGCGGATCGCCATACGCGTCGCAAAACGCTTCTTTCTCCTTGCATGCGATCGAGCCGTCGCCGTCGAGGTCGCCGTACAGCGTCGAATACGCCCGAATGATGACGGCGTCCAACTGCGGCTGCGTCGTGAGTACAACTCCGTTCTGTTTCACCGTACCATTCACCGTTCGCCTCCCCGTGTAGTAGATGTGCTGGTTGCCAACTTCAAGCGTCCGGTCGGTGCCGATGGTGACGCCGCGAAAGTAGAGCGTGTCGGTTCCCGAGCCGGGCTGATTGTCGCGGTTGTCCACCAAGTTGACGGTGGTGCACTCCTCCCCACCGGAGATCACGTCTCCAATGACGAGGTTCCGCTACGTTCCTTTGCAGGGCGTGTCGCTGAAAACGACATCGCCGGAGTCGTGGGCGTACAATTCCAGGGTCATCTCGACGGTGCAGTCGTCGGCGAAGCGGGTCATGGTCAGGTCGGTGGTGCGCGACCCCCAGAACTGGGCGACCTTGGGGGGGATGGTCTCGGTGAAGGCGCCGAACTCGGTCTTGATATCGAAGTCGCCTGCCACCTCGATATCCAACTCCGCCGTGGAACTGCCGGCGCGAATGACGCTCTGCGGGCCGAGCGTGAAGCCGTCATCGGATGTCCCGGTCGACTTCCTGCAGCGGATCGTGTTCATCTTGTTGTGATACTCAATCTCGCACCGGCGGTTCGCGCCGAAGTCAGCCGGTCCAGCCAGCGTGATGATGCTCTCAATCTTGACCCCATCCACCGTGGGAGAGTGGATCTCGACAAGGCTGGAGCCGTTGACGTCCGGGTTGTCGACCGTGAGCGACTTGGCTTTGATATCGACGTTTTCGAGGTAGGCACTTTTTTCGATGACGAGGTCCGTCTGCGTGGCGCCGTTCGAGTCGAGGTTGATGGTCGGGGGTGCTTGCGGAAGCCCCGACGGCTTCATAACGAGTATTCCGACGGTCAACGTACCGGTGGCGCCGGACGCATCGGCTGTTTCGATGGAAGGCCTTGCGAAGGGCGAAAAAGATCCGGTGTCGTCCCATGCGATACCGCATCCCTGACCATCGGGCGTGTATTTGAGGCTGGGGATGGATGAGTTTCCCGGGCCACCGATCACGAGCGTCAGGTCGTCGGCAAAGAGCGAACAGTTGTTTCCGGGCCCACCCTGGTCCGAGCATGACTCGTCCACGGGCGCGTCCAGATTCATGGACGTGACATGCCAGAAGTAGGTCGTTCCTCCAAGTGTTGTCTTGGACGTCTTGTGGATTCGGTTCCATACGCCACCAACGACGGATGGGAACTTCCCCAGGGGTTGGGCGTCGTCGGTCTGCCAACGTCCGCCGTGAATTCCAACCGAGCCGCTCAACGGGCTGACAATACCGGCGCTGATCGCACGCCGGTTTGCCATCCCGCCCTCGGCCACTAGGCAAGCATCGGGGCCGTCCTTGATCTCTCTGAATAGCCACTGACTCTGTGGCGCCCGAGGGTATCCGTGCTCCTCATCCGGGTCCGGGTGAGGGTTACCGGGTTCGTCCCATGCGTAACAGGCCTTGCCGAAAACATCCCAGCACCCGCCTTCGATGACGCCGTCGACGCGCAGTTCCGGGAACGGGTCGGCGTCGGGGTCGTTGCCGTACAGCGCCCAGGCGCCGCCGAGGGTGTCGCCGGTGATACGCAGGATGCCGCCGCGAATGGCGTCGAGACCCAGCTCCTCACCGACGCTCCAGGTCTTGTAGCCAGTGGCGTCGACGTTGCCGGAGATTTCGACGCGGGTCTCGTGTTTGATGAACCAGTCCCCGCCGACGACGTTGGCGCATTGCAGCAAGGTGGGACTCAGTGCGGTGCCCGGCTCCAGCGTGACGCTGACGTCCACCAGATCGTCGCCGGTGACGATCAGGCTGGCCAGGCCCTCGAGCGTGAGCGGATAATCGGCGACGGGCGAGGCGTCGTTGATGAAATCCCCCGTGCCGGTGATTTCCAGTCTGTTAGCACTACAGCGCAAAGTTGCTTCCCGTGCAGGTCCGTATTTGCTTCACGTCGATGCCGCGTTTTCGTAGCTTCTCCAGGGTGGTCTTGCGATGGCTGGTCTTGGCGGCGGCGTTGTGG
>JAJDDS010000238.1 GCA_029260195.1 Phycisphaerae bacterium | reverse complement strand
GCCCAAGGCCGGCTGCCGCCTCGTGACAACCGCATTAACCCGCGCGTGGTCAAGAGAAAGATGTCCAACTTCGGAAAGAAAAGGCCCGAGCATTACCGTGTGCCGCAACCGCAAACCTCGTTTCGACAGTCAGTTGTCATCCTTAAGTGAACCGTATTGGGGCTAGCAGTGACGACACTGATCCTGCTCACCACGGGAACGCTTGCCATCTCACCGCGACGGCCTGCCAGGGAATAGGGCCGTACGAAGCTGCGATACGGGGCGGGTGAGCTGGCGAAGTGCCAGTTTCCGAATCTGAGCGACGTTTCTAGTATTTTTTCTTGGGAAACGATTTGACAGGGGGGTGTTTGTGGGCGATACTGTAAGTAAATGCTTACGCAACAGGACCATCAAGAGCCTTCAAATGCCCAGACCCAGCCGAGCCCATGAGAAGCGCGGAGCACTATTGCCCATCGTCGCGCGGGCGTTTGCCGAGATGGGGTATCGCCGGGCGACGACGGCTGAACTGGCGAAGCGGTGCGACGTTCGCGTGAATATCCTCTACCGCCTTTGGCCTGACAAGAAGAGCATGTTCATCGCCTCGATCGACTATGTGTACGAGCAGGCTGCCGGGGTCTGGCAGGAAGTGCTCAGCGAGACGGGTGACGAGGCTGGGGCTGCGATGCGACTGCTGAAGCACGAGGCGGAGCACTACGGCGAGTCGGGCCTGCATCGGATTATTTTCGCCGGGCTTTGTGAAGCGGACGAACCGGAGATTCGCGAAGCGCTTCGCAAAATGTATGGTCGGTTTCACCGCTTCATCCGAGGGCAAATCGTCGCCCATCGTCGCGGCGTCCGAACAGCCGGGTTGCCTGATGAGACGGTCACCGCGTGGGCGATCGTGGGGTTGGGCAACGTCGCCAACATCGGCCGCGAGTTGGGATTACTGAGCGGTCGAGGGCGAAAGAAGATGTTCGTTGAGGCTGGTCGGCTGATGCTGGATGGGAAAACCCGGTGAGGAGTTTTTGTTTGTCGTGAGTGTAAGTGAACCCTTACACTAAGAGCTTTCGGGATACGTTCTTGAGGAGAAGGCCATGAGCATTCGAGGATTCAATCGCACGTCGTTTCAGGCAATCATCTTGGGGGTGCTGCTATGCACGTTCATGTCAGCCTGTTGCGCTTGCGGGGGCAGCGAACCGATATCGTCCGAGCGGCAGACGCGGCTCAATGTCATGCGAAGCAAAGGAACAAAAGCGTCCCTGACGGTCTTCCCGGTGGCGGTACCGGGCATGGGCGAGACCAGAAAGGACGTTGCCGACGTCGTAGGACTGCTCTTGGAACAGGGTGGCATGCAGGAACTTGAGACGACCGAAGTCGCGTTTGCCACGCCGACCGGCGCAGACTTCGACGAAGCCGCCCACCTGTTTGGCGAGTTTGTTCGCACGCATCCGATCAAGACCGACTACGCGCTGTACGTCGAGTTCCTCGGGACGCATCAGACCGGTCCAACGGAAATCCGCGGCGTTGTCGTCGACAAGGCTGGGGAAAGCGTGTGGGTCGATCGTCAAACTCGCGACGATGCCGATTTCAGGCGCGCCAAGCCCGCCGAACCGATGACCTGCGCCGTCCTGCTGACAAAACGGCTCCGCACGGGGTTGGGACTGACTCAAGCCGATGCGAACAACGCCCGCGAAGGGAGGATGGCTGCGTTATGGGCAGAGAAGTCCGGCACGCCGGACAAGGCGGAGTGGGACGCCATGGAGCGGCGTCAGGCGATCATGAAAAAAGCCGGTCGGCGCGCGACGATTGCGGTATACCCCGTACGACTCTCCGACGACGCGGTGGGGAAAAAGGACGCGGCGCACCTGGCGGGGCTGCTGAACAAGAAGAAGCTGTGTGCGGCCGGGGCTGTGGACTCTCCGCTACGGGTGAAGATCGAACCGGCGCGCAACGAGCAGAAGCTCCTTTGGCAGTTGGCTCGCACGTTTCAGGAACACGTCAAGAGGGACCCACCCGACGCTGACTACGCGCTGTTGGCTGACTACATCATGCACCCGCGTGGGGATCGGGCGTGGGCGGTGCATTTCGTCGTCTGCGATCGCGATGGCGAGTGGGTGATCGTTGATTTTCAGAACGATCATCACGGAGATTTCCAGAGCATCGACGCCAAGACGCTGAGCGACTGCGGTCGCCTGGTCGCGAGGCGTTTGCGCGGATACCTGCGGTAGGACACGTTTAGACGACGCGGGCAGCACAGCCCCGCCGAGCCGTGCCGACTCCGGGTTCGTCTCATTTCGCGGCGCGCTGGCGCATCGGCTGCCGGCGGTCGCTCAGACTCACGCGACGTCGAATAGGGACTGGGTGGAGGTATCGGTTTTTCGCGGGCGGCCGCGGGGGCGGGGGGTATGGTTTTTGGCGACGCGTTGGCCGTCGACACGGACCGTGCCGTTGGCGGTGTTGGGGGCGCTGCTCAGTGGATCGGCGGCGCCATTCAGTGGGTCGCCGGGAGTGATCTTACTGAGGCGCGATCGGACCTGTTCGGCGTAGTCCTTGGACAGCTCAAAACCGAACCAGTTTCGCTTCAGCTTCTTGGCAACCGCCATCGTCGTGCCGCTGCCGACGAACGGGTCGAGCACCAGGTCGTCCTCGTTCGAGGAACACCGGATGATCCGACCCAGCAACTGCTCTGGCATCTGGCAGCCATGGAAACCGGCGCGCTCCTTGAACGTCCCAGCCACACGTGGGAAATACCAGGTGTCCTCGTCGGGATTGAATCCCTCGGGCAAGTCCTGCGGGCGGAGGATCCAGGTGTCGTCGGGCAGCCGGCCTTTGGGGTTGGCCCGGGCGTCGCCGTAGACGAGTTGCCTGGCCGACGGCACGCGGATCGGCTCGGCGTTGAACGTGAAGTTTTTGGGATGTTTGACGAAATGAAATAGGTGGGCGTGTGATCGAGAGAACTTGTACTTGCAGTTCACACCAAACGTGTAGTACCAGATCACCCAACTCCGACAAGCCAGCCCCAGCTCACGCGTGGCGATCATCTTGGATTCAGCTGCGTACTCGTCACCGATCGCCAGCCAGAACGTGCCATCGTCTTTGAGAATACGACACGCTTGCCCGATCCACTCGCGCGTCCAATCGAGGTAGGCGTTGTCGTCCTTCTTGTCGTCGTACTTGTCGTAGTCGTAGCCGATATTGAACGGCGGATCAGCGAAGACCAGATCGACCGAACCCGCGTCGAGCTTCTTCATCCCCGCTACGCAATCACCGCACCTGATCGTGTTCACCGTCCCTGACACACGCACCATCCTTTCCCGTTTCATTTCACCCGGATCGCACCGACCGCGCCTCGGCGCCGCCCGATCGTAACTGCCGAAGCTCTCCTACCCAAGCGCAAAAATGCTTCGACCATCGCTGCCCGCACCGGATTCACCGCAGGAGGTGGCCGGGCGAGAGGGTTCAGACGGGTCACATCGAGTTGGGACCGTCGGACCCTCCCGACAAGAAATCACACTCGACCATAACATGCTGTAATCAATGTACTTAGGCCAATTCGCGAGTGCCACAGGTCGCCATGCAGTTTGCATTTCTCTATCTATGTGATATAATCTCAATATCACGATAACTTGGAGTATACAGCGATGTCAAAAGAACGAATCGTCGGGACAGCGGGTGGTTGGATGATGCTGCCGGTGCTCATCCTCGTCGGGATCGCGTGCGGATACACAATCTTCGCCAGCTTCGAGGTGGGGCCACACCTGCGATCTCCTTGGCAGTTGCTCTTAGGAATCCTGGCGACTTGCATCTGGGGGGCCCTGTGCTTCGGCTTCTTCACCTTGCAGCCGAACGTCTCGGCTGTTCTGCTTCTGTTCGGCGCGTACCGGGGTACGACCAAGGACCGCGGGTTCCGTTGGGTGAATCCGCTGGTATCGGTGAAGAAGGTCTCCCTGCGCGCCCACAATCTCAACGGCCAGAAGCTCAAGGTCAACGACAAGCGCGGCAACCCGATCGAGTTCGCCGCGGTCGTGGTGTGGAAGGTCGTCGATACCGCCGAAGCCGTCTTCATGGTCGACGACTTCAAGCACTACGTGCACGTGCAGAGCGAGGCGG
>JAJDDS010000237.1 GCA_029260195.1 Phycisphaerae bacterium | reverse complement strand
CACGGATTCGCGGTTGACTCACCGTGCCACCGACCAGTCACTCGGGCAGGCTTCCCTTGTTGCGTTTCGAACTGGAGCGAGAGTTCGCCGGTCGGGACTTTCACCCGAGGATTCAAAACGCCTTGGCAAGGCACACAGAACAACTTCGCCGAGCGTCAGATTCGCCCAGCCGTGATCCTGCGCAAGAACAGCCAGTCGAACCGCTCGGATCGGGGCGCCGCGTCACAAGCCGTGTTGATGAGCGTGTACCGTACGTTGCGCCTCCGTGGCCTCGACCCCACTCAAACCATCGCCGACGCCCTCAAGACCTACCTGACAACCGGCCAACTCCCCCCGCTGCCCAATACGGACATTGCAGACGGCTGAAGACTTACGTTCGCTCTCGATCACCGCGGCAGGGTTCGCGTCTGCGTGCTATGCGGTCTCGTGGGAATTGCTTGTGTCGCAACGGTTGGACGAATCAAGTGTTACACTGACGATCGCGCCGGCGGTCCTGCCCACCGGCGTTTTCAATCTCTCCGTAGCGCGCATCCGAAGTGATGGTCACAATTCACGGCGTCTTCGGGGGGCACGCCATCAAGAACGGACTGTATGGCATTCCAGAGTGCGTCGCGGATTTGGCAGGCAGGCGATCTCAACGACCGCTTGACCTCAGCGAAAAATAGTCCGATCGGGTTCAGATCGGGGCTACAGTGAGGCAGGAACACAGGAGTATCGCGTGCTTCGCACAAACCGAACCCCGCGCCGGCCGCGCTGCATATATTGACTGGGAGTGCATCAGAACGGCGACGCGACGCCGTCCTGTTCGCGCAGCGCGAGGGGGGGTTGAAGAATCTCGCTCAAGATGACGGCGGATCGCAAGTGCGAGGCTTTGAGTCGGCGGGGTAACAAGGCCGGCTGATCGCGCTGGACGACTGCGCGCTCGCGGGCCTCCGATCGCTCGACGATTCGTTCCATCGCGTGCAGCCGATCGCTACGGGACTGTTGCTGAGCGGTCTGTGTGGTCTTGGAGGTCGCCCCGCTCGAAGCAATGGGCCTGGCGGGCGGGGCGTCGCGTGCGCCCTTCGCCCGGGTGGAGCGCTTGAGCGGTTGAGGGACGGGTCGAGCGCGCTCGGTGGCGGGCGGTGTCGGTGGGGACTTGGCAAGCGGCGGCGGCCGGCGCATGGGTCGAGTAGGCATCGCAATCGGTTGTCTCGCCGGGTCGGGGAGTGCGGTTTCGCGACGAGTTTTGCGCCCCTTCGCCACCGTCGCTGCCGGGCGGGGCGGTTTCTGCCTGATCGGTTCGGCGGGATCGCCGGCAACTTCCTTCGCGCCGTCGTGCGCTTCGGCGCCGAACCTCTTGCGAATCCACGCGCCCAGCGTATTCAGGAGCGGGAAGACGAAGAAGATCAGCAGATAGAGCAGGCTTTCCAGACCAGGTTCTTCTGCGGCGGCGAGTATCTCGATCCGCGAAGTCATCACGAGTCCTTCAAGTCCCTCTTCGGATCATCTCCGCCGATCGAGTCTCGCATGTTCGTGTCCGCCACGATGTTCTTCATGCGGTAGTAGTCAAGGACGCCGAGGTTGCCGCTTCGGAACGCCTCCGCGATCGCGAGCGGAACTTGCGCTTCGGCTTCGACGACCTTGGCGCGGTTCTCCTGAACACGGGCGACCATCTCCGCCTCCTGCGCACGGGCCATGGCTGCGCGCTTCTCCGCCTCAGCCTGAAATCGCCGCTTGTCAGCCTCAGCTTGCTCGGCTTGCAGCTTCGCCCCGACGTTAGCCTCCTGTGACACCCCGGCGACACTTACATCGGCGATATCGACGGACAGAATCTCGAACGCGGTCCCGGCATCGAGACCGGACGCCAGTGCTCGTTGGGCGATGTGATCGGGGTTCTCCAGGACATCCTTGTATGTGCCAGCGGACCCGATGGCGCTCACGATGGCCTGCCCGACTCGCGCGACGATCGTCTCCTCGGTCGCACCGCCGATGAGCTGCGCCAAGTTAGTGCGTACCGTCACCCGCGCCTTAGCCAGCAAACGAATCCCGTCCTTCGCCACGGCGTCCAAACGGTCCGACCCCGCGACGCCCTGCTCCATGCTGGGACAGTCGATGACCTTCGGGTTCACCGACGTGTTGACCGCATCCAGGATATCGCGACCTGCGAGATCGATCGCGCAAGCCTTCCGCCACCTCAGATCGATCTCCGCCCGGTTCGATCGGATCATCGCCCCACAAACGAACGGCACGCGACCGCCCGCGAGGTAGTGACTCTCCAGGTCACCCGTTGTGATGTCGTGGATACCGGCTTTGACCAGTTGGATCTTGCTGTGAACGATCGTCGAGAGGTGCACCTTGCGCAAACGCATCCCGATCAGCTCGCCGATCGCGACGCCCGCGTTGCTCATGTACGCCTGTAGCCACAGGCCAAAAAACTGGAAGACGATCAAGACGACGACGAGGATCACGACGGCAGCGATGACACCCACGATCCATGTGAAGTTGCCGGCTGCGAGAACGTGGTTCTGAATCTGCATCGAAAAGCCTCTCTATTCTGCGAGGATCGGCGGGTCTTTGGCCCTACACCGTCCTCGAATCATCCTGATCGATCGCGACTTCCAGTGTTCGCCCTCGCAATCCGATGGCGCGCACCTTGACGCCCGCCTCCACCATCCCACGCTCACATATACACTCTAGCCGCCGCCCGTCGAATTCGCACGTTCCCACCGGACGCAGCGGTGACAGGCTCTGGCCAGTCCGTCCCACCAGAGCACGAAGCTCGGCGATCTGCGGCGCAAAATCGTCCCTGCCATAAACGGGATTCGGCGGAGCGATGATTCGCCCGATCCGCGTGTGCGGCCAAATCTTCACCGCTGCGACCGCAAATACCGGAAGGCCGACGGCCGACGCGATGACCGCCAACGTTCCCGCAGCGGGGCCGTAGAGGTCAAACGTCTTCACGATCGCGCCGATGAGCACGCCGACTCCGACGACCGTCAGGACGCCGTGCGACGGGAGAAAAATCTCGAGCACGAGCACCACGGCTGCGGCAGCGAAAAGCGAAAACAGAAACGCGCCTTCACTCATGCGATGATACCCGATCCCTGTGACTTTGCACGACGCTGCGCCTCATTGCTCAGGATCGGCTGAAGGGACGCACGACCACGCGGTTCCCCCGGCGCACCACGACCTCGACCTCAGCGTCCTCAGCCACCATGTCCCCTTCGCTAACGACGTCCACCAGCGTCGCGCCGAACCGCGCCTTTCCCGAAGGGCGAAGGCCGCCGACGACCAGGCCGACATCGCCGACCCGGGCAACGCCGTGATACGGGTCCGCGGGGATCACGTCCGAGGGCGTGGGATTCGCGGGCACGATCGACCGGAGGTAGGGCAACTGAGGAAGGTACTTGCTCAGCAGAACCATGCCGACGATTGACAAGCCCAACGCCGCACCCAGCGTCTGTACGCCGGTCTTGAGCCCCTCGAGCCCGGACTGCAACTGGGGCCACTGTATCGGGAATCGACCCGGCTCGTCCGGCGCGAACGTCGCCAACAAACCGACCAGTACAAACACGATCCCGCTAATGCCAGCCACCCCGAATCCCGGGATCACGAAGATCTCGACGCCGATCAGAACGAACCCGACGACGACAAGCAGAATCTCCCAGACGTTGGCCAAGCCGGTCAAATAGGGCGCGCCCAAGAACACACCGAGCGCGATGACGGCGGCCAGGCCAGCCACGCCGACCCCGGGCGTGTTGAACTCAACGTACACGCCCAGCAGGATGATGACCATCAGGAAACCGCGAACAGGCATCGACGTCAGCCAGCGCGCCAAGATCTCCGACCACGTGAACTCGATCCGCTCGATCGAACCGACGAGCGCGTAGCGCTCCCGCAGATCGTCGACATCGGTCACGATCGCTTTCGAGAATCCGAAGGCGTGCGCTCGGCTTTGCGACAGGGTCAACAATTCCGTTGTGGTCACCACTGGCTGTTCGATATCGGTCGCCTTGCCGTCGATCGGATCGTCGTAGGTTTCAACGAGTTGCCATTCCGTCGATTCTGGAGCAAGGGAGGGGATCTCGACACCGAGCACCTTGGTCGGTTTGTCCGCCTCCCCGATCAGTTCATCCTTCTCGTCGGCTTCGACGAAACGGCGATCGCCGGTCGCGACGTTTTCGACCCAGTAGACTTCTTTCTCCTTGAGGACCATCGCCTCGCACAGCAACGTGTCGTATCCATTGCGCCGCGCGGAGTCGCGGAACTGCTCGAGCACGGGGCTTTCGGCTTTCGCACGCAGTTGTTCCGGAACCTCTTGGGCCCCGGTCGGTCCGCCCATGATGACACCGCAGTCGCCCAGCACCGAGGCGCTGGACATGACGATCTCGTCGCATGCGACCGAGATCATCGAGCCGGCGGAATAGGCATCGGTGTGCACCCAGGCGACCGTCTTGATCCGGTCCAAGTTTTTGATGTAATTGCAGATGTCCAGGGCGCTGGTGACGTAACCGCCCGGTGTGTTGAGCTCGAATACGATCACGTCCGCGCCGGATTCCTCAGCCCGCTCGACCCGACGCTTGATGCTCTCCGTAGTCACATCGCTGATTTCGTCGGAAATCGTGATGATCACGCCGCGGTTGGTTGACGGTTGTTCCGGAACATGTTCCTCCGCTGGCGCCCGCGAAATCGGAGCGACAACCGCCGCACCTGCCGCCGCGAACCAGACCGCGCAAAAGAGGGTTTTCCGCATCTGCATTTTCTCGTCCATCACTCCACTCTCGTCCGTCCGGGCGCGCGAAGCCATATGTTCTGTCGTCAACCACCGCGATGGGAGTTCAGTACATTCTAGGATCGGTCATTCCACGGGGCAAGCGGATCGACGCCGGCCGACTGCGGACGCCACGCCCGACACACCGAAAACGCCGCGCCCGGGTGTCGTTTTCTGTGTGCTGCGGA
>JAJDDS010000236.1 GCA_029260195.1 Phycisphaerae bacterium | reverse complement strand
CGCGTGATCGCCAACACCGTCAAACAAACACTGCCCGACGATTTCCAGTCGTCCGAGTTCATGCTCGAGCACGGCTTCGTCGACCGCATCGTCAAACGTCACGACCTTCGCCGCGAAGTTGCCCGGCTTATCGATTACTGCGGCAAGTAAGGCTGTTTGCTCCCGGTTTTACACTCCAGCCACGGCACGCCGGCGCCGGTCTTCCCGAGCGGCCGTTCGCGAAACCGTGCCGCCCAGACCCCAGGAATTCCACTTCCAAAGGCAGGCAGGGGGTCTGTTTTGTCTGATTTCGTGCCCGTGTGGAATTGCCTTGGCACCTTCGCTATGATCGGGTTCGCTCGGGCGAACACTGGCTAAAACACGGAGAGATTCAGCATGTCACCGATCCGCACCATTGGACTACTCGCCGTCGCCGGCTTGGCGACGAACACCACCCCCATCGCCGCGTTCGAGGTCGTCGCGACGTCGCCGGTCGGCAGTGCGCTGAATCAATCCGTTTACAGCTCGATTTCGGTGACCTTTGACGACGCGGTGGATACCGATTCGGTGACCGAAGACAACCGGCGTTTCTTCGCCTACGGCCGATGGAGTGGCCCGGCGAACGGGACCATCACATTCTCCGACAGTGACCGTACCGTAGCACTCACTCCGGACGAACCACTCTTCCCCGGTGAGACGGTATTCGTCGTCCTCTCCCACGGCATCACGAGCGCCAATGGCGTACCGTTGCGCTCGGCTGGATACTCGTTCACCTTCTGGACCCACGCCCGCCGCGCGCCCATGGAATTCGAGACGATCGGTATTCTGAGCTGTCGGGACGCATCGGGACAGCACACCCAAGCCTACGGCGGCTTCGCCTCCGACTTGAACAACGACGGGTGGAGCGACGTCTCCGTCGTCCAGGAGATCACCGCCGACCTCCGCGTATTCCTCAATACCGCCGACGGATCGGGACTATTTCACCCGTTCATCGAACCGACCTTCCCCGTCGGCCAACGCGCCAGCCCATCGGAACCGGCGGACTTCAACGAGGACGGCGAGATTGACGTCTGCGTCGCCAACATAGATGCGGATACCGTTTCGGTGCTATTCGGTAACGGCGATGGCACGTTCACACCTAGTCAGACCATCATCGTCGGTGACGGACCCCGAGGCATCGCAGTCCTGGACTTCGACGGTGACGGCGATCTGGACATCGCAAACACGAACGCCAACAGCAGCAACATGTCGCTGATGACCAACCTCGGCAACGGAATCTTCGCAGCCCCCGTGTTCTTCGAGGGCGGATCAAACGGCGAATGGTCGCTGGCGGCGGCGGACATGAACCGCGACGGGATCATGGACCTGGTCGTCGGCGCGCGCTTCGGACAACGGATGATCGTCCAGTTGGGTGACGGCGACGGGACCTTCTCCCTCGCATCGAGCACGTTCTGCGGTGGGCAGACTTGGATGATCGCCCTGGGCGACGTCAACGGTGACGGGCTCGAAGACGTCGCCACCGCAAACAGTCTGACCAACAACGCCGCCATCATGCTCGGCGACGGGCTCGGCGGGCTCGACGCAGCCCAAACCTACCCGGTCGGACCGTTCGCACTTGCCACCGATCTCGGCGATCTCGACGGCGACGGCGACCTGGATTGGACCACGTCCAGCTTTTCCGCCGGCGAGTGGCAGATCTTCACCAATGACTCCACCGGGACGTTCGCCACGCACGAGGTCGTCCAGGCGCCCTCCGCCGGCTCGTGCACGCTGGTCCACGACTTCGACAACGACGGTGACAACGACCTGTCATTCATCGACGAAATCGCGGACGTCGTGGTGCTCTACGAGAACAGCGGAAAATCCGTCTTCGGCGACTACGACGGCGATGGGCTGGTGGGGCTGTCGGACTTCGCCGAGTTCCTCGCCTGCGGCGACATGGAGGACATCGCACCCGACTGCGAAGTGTTTGACACCGACGCCGACCGCGATGTCGACTTCGCGGACTTCGTCCGGTTTCAGATCACGTTCACCGGCGAGTGACCGCGCGCCGAGCGTTTTTCACATCGCAAGGAAGTTCGCGATTAGCTTCGGGCCTTGCTCGGTCAGAAAGCTCTCCGGGTGGAACTGCACGCCCTCGATCGGCATCGACTCGTGCCGAATCGCCATCACCTCGTCGTGATCCTCGGTCCAGGCTGTGACCTCAAAATCTTCGGGCATACCATCACGGGATACGTCGAGCGAATGATAGCGGGTGGCTGTGAGCGGGTTCGCGACGCCCGCAAAGAGGGTCCGCCCGTCATGCCGGACCTGGCTGGTCTTGCCGTGCATGAGTCGATCCGCCGGCGACACCCTCCCGCCGAATGCCTGCGCGATGCACTGATGCCCCAGACAGACGCCGAGAATGGGGATCTTTCCCGCGAAGTGTGGGATGGCTTCCATACTGACGCCGGTCTGATCCGGCGTGCAGGGTCCGGGCGAAACGATTAGGTGCGTCGGGTTCAGCGCGTCGAGCTGGTCCAGCGTCAGTTCGTCGTTGCGATGCACCGCAATGCGCCGGTCGCTACCCTCCGATTGGAGCAGCGTCCCGATGCACTGGTAGAGGTTGTACGTGAACGAGTCGTAGTTATCGATCAGCAGGATCATGTCCGCACCCGACCGGGTTCAGCCTTTGGAGTTGAAGGTCCGGTCGATGAAACCGGTGTCCACTTCGCCCTTCACAAACGCGTCGAGACGGAAGATCTTCTGGTACAGTGGAAGGGTCGTCTTAGTCGGGGAAATGTGGAACTCGTCGAGGCAGCGCCGCATGCACTCGACCGCCCCTTCTCGCGTCGACTGGTGCACGATGAGCTTTCCGATCAGCGAATCATAGCACGGCGAAATCCGGTACCCGTCATGCGCGTGCGTGTCGACGCGCACCCCGAACCCCCCGGGCGCGCGGAACCGGTCGATCGTCCCGGGTGACGGACGAAAACCGTAGTCGGGGTCTTCCGCGTTGATGCGGCACTCGATGGCTGTTCCATTCCGCTTAATATCGCGCTGCGTGAATCCGAGCGGCTCTCCGGCTGCGATGCGAATCTGCGCCTTGATCAGATCGACCCCCGTGATCATCTCCGTCACCGGGTGCTCGACTTGGATACGCGTGTTGGCTTCGATGAAATAGAACTTCTTGCCTTCGACGAGGAACTCAAATGTCCCCGCGTTCGTGTAATTCGCCGCCTTGCACAAACGGATCGCCGCCTTGCAGAGCGCGTCGCGCGTCTTCTGGTCCACGCCGAACGAGGGAGCCTCCTCGATCAGCTTCTGATACCGCCTCTGAATCGAGCAGTCACGCTCGAACAGATGCACGACGTGCCCGTGGTGGTCCGCCAGTACCTGCACCTCGACATGGCGCGGACGCTCGACGAACTTCTCAAGGTACACTCCACCGTTGTTGAACGCCGCCTGCGCCTCTTGGCGCGCTTGACCAATAGCCGCACGTAAGTCCGTCGCGTTGGGCGCGATCCGCATGCCGCGCCCCCCACCACCCGCAATCGCTTTGACGATGACCGGATATCCGATCTGCTTCGCCGTCTTGACAGCCTCCGACGGGTCGTCGATCAGCCCGTCCAACCCGGGCACTGTGGGGACCTTCATCTTCTTGGCCAATTCCCGCGCAGCCGCTTTGTCGCCGAGCGCCCGCATCGCCTCGGCTGACGGACCGATGAACTCGACATTGGACTCGCGGCACTTCTCCGCGAACGCCGCGCTTTCCGCCAGAAAACCATAGCCGGGGTGAATCGCGTCCGCGTTGGCAACCTCGGCTGCCGCAATGATGCGGTCGCTCTTGAGGTAGCTGTCCTTGGCTGGGCCGGGACCGATGCAAAACGTCCGGTCGGCCAACTCGAGGTACGTGGCGTCGCGATCCTCCTCGGAGAACACGCACGCCGTCTCGATGCCGAGCTCGTGGCAGGCGCGAAGGGTCC
>JAJDDS010000235.1 GCA_029260195.1 Phycisphaerae bacterium | reverse complement strand
ACCGGCGCCACCCACACGGGATGGCGCGTCATTCAATGGCGCGGATGGCTTCAGCATGAACTGGCAGAACGCAATCTCACTCGCCGCGGTTGTCCTGGCTGCGGCGTTTCTGTTGCGCAGATGCTACCGCTGGGCAACGCGAACGGGTCCGGGCGGATGCGGATCGTGCGGCAGTGTCCGGGCATCCAACGACCGGTCCGTGCGAGCGCCGCTCGTCTCGCTGAACCAAGTGAAAATCACGCGATCGGAAGCCGACGCAAGCGACGCCGGGTAGGTCACCCCGCCGAACGAGCCCGACGGATGCGGTCAGGCGTAAGTTCGTTCAGGCTATCGACGATGAGATGGGCACGCGTGAGTTTCTCCCGCGCATGCCCGCTGGTGACCCCGATGGCCGTCATACCGGCGGCCCGAGCGGCTTCGAGACCAGCCGGGGCGTCTTCGATGACGGCGCAGCACTCGGGCGCAATCCCCAATCGCTCAGCCGCCAGCAGAAAAACCTGTGGTTCGGGCTTCCCGGCGGTGACGTCGTAGCCGGTGACGACGGCACCGAAGACATCCGCTACGCCGATGGCAGCGAGGGCGATGGCGATGTTCTCGGGATGCCCGGACGATCCGACGGCTGTCGACATTCCCTCCCGCTCGCAGGCCCGAACCAAATCGGCTGCGCCGGGTAGGACGGGGACGTTCTTCCTGATCAACTCGCGGTAGTAGCGCTCCTTCGTCTCGCCGAGTTCCTCCACATCTCGTCCGTCGATTCGGTCACCGAACAGTGCGGGAATGACGTCCCGGTTCTGCCGGCCGAAGGTGTCGGCGAACTGCTCGAGAGTAATGTCCGCACCGACGTCGGCTGCGAGTCGTCGCCAGCTCTCGTAGTGGGCATCGGAGGAGTCGATGAGAACGCCGTCCATGTCGAAGATGACGGCGGCGATTTCGTTCTTCGTCATGTCTATGGACAGCCCCTCAATGAGATCGCGTTGGGTCGGAACAGACGGACGCGGCGCCGCCCGAGACGATCAGTATAGGCTGATCGCGTTCCGCACGCGATAGGTCAGGCCGCGAGATCAGTTGCTCACGGACGGGCGAGCGCGGACGAACTGAAAGACCGGCCCGTACGGCACGACATCATACTCGGGACCACGGAGGTGTCCGTTCCAGGAGCGGCGAACGCGTGTGGCGGTGAAGAGTCGGCCTTCGTCGACGAGGCGGTCGCGGAGGGGCGCCGCGGCGATATCCATTGCATCGTCGAACCACGACTGATAGATCTCGCCGACAAGAACCCTGACGTCGCGACGCAAGTGCGCGGCGTTTTGGAGGTAGAGCAGTGGAGGCACCAGCGTGGAATCAATGGTGAGGACCGCGTCCCGAGGCAGGGCGTCGAGCGTCCGCCGTGCAAATCGCTCGGGGCCGTCCTGGCTGCATCGCCAGGGCTTCAAGAACCACGTGTAGGGGTCTCGGTCCGGGATTCGCCGGGGGGGGACGATCGCCACTTTGGGGAAGCGATCGCGTAGCACCTCGGGAACGACGGCGTAAACGAGCGGCGCGAGGCAGGCGAGGGCGATGATCGCGACGCGGGCAGCCGGTGCGCGACACGCGAAGTTGATCCGATCGATCCCCACGGCGGTGAAGACAACGACGAAGAGAAACCCGTGCAGCAGGAACACGTGCTGATCGGGCACGTTGTACCGGGCTGCGAAAACGAAGTAGACCGCGAACGCCACGAAGAGAAAGAGCGCCTCTGGCCGTTCGCGGTGACGCCACACGGCCATCGCGCCACCGAAAACACCCAGTATGAGCGGACTCGGGAAGCTGTAGACGCAGTACGCCAGCGTCTTGGCGACGACGCGCGGTGGCACGCTGGTATTGAAGACGTTCGATACGTAGCCCCCCGTCAGCATGCGCGAGAGGACATCGGCGGGATCGCCCGTCTGGCGGGCAAGGTACACAAAGAGCGCAAGAAACGGGGCAGCCCCGACGAGCCACGCTGCCGACGCAACGGCAAGGTGGCGGACCGAGACGAGAGACCGCCGCGTGAGGATACAGAGCATCAGGACGGCGTACGCAGGCCAGATGAGCAGGGCGAAATTGTGCATCGACACACCCAGCCCGTTGACGAACCAAGCCGCGACGAGCCACCAAGCGTTGCGGGTACCAATGAACCGAGTTACGAGAAGGAGCTCGGTCGTGAGCAGCGCGGTCGAGCACGTCATGACCTCCGCCACCGTCGCGATATGCCACATGCAATGCGAGAAGAGCAGCAAGGCCGTACCGCAAACGACCGGCATCTTGCGTCCCGTGAGAACCGCGATGAGCGCCGCGACGTTTCCGATCGTGACCGCGCCGGCGATGGCGCTGAGCAGCGTGGCTGCGTACGCGGGGGTCAGACCGATCACGGTGAGGGCGTGGGCGAGCATGTAGTAGAGAACATGACAACGCGACAGCCAGCGCCGATCATAGAAATGCCCGAGCAGGAGGCGTAGCTGAGCGTCTCCCGAGTCGCCCCAGATCAGCGAAGGGGCAGCCGTCGCAACGTAGAGGATCGCCGCGGCGCCGAAAGCGATCAGCCAAGTCCGTTTGATGTCCACCGTGGGGTCAGGCACGCGGTCCTCGGAGGGGGCGTCGTGGTTATCGTTTGGACAGCAGGAAAAAGGCGTGGCTCATGTCTTCCGGAACCTGAAACGCCTTCTCGATCGTGAAGTACCGGCTGAGGACGGTCTTGATGGCCGCCATCGACGTTTGCGACGACTGATTGATCTTCCAGAAATTCTGCGACTTGTCGCCGCCGGAGCGTTTTCCCTGCAGCAGCCTCTTCATGAAAAGAGGGAACGGGATTGACATGGTCCGCGGTCGGCGTCCCGTGATGCGGAGGCGGATGTAGAACCGCAGCGTCTCGACGGGCAGGGTGAGCAGCAGGTGCTTGGCTGTAACCCGGTGCAGTTGTTGGATCGACGGCTCGAATTCCGCGAAGGGAAGGTGTTGGAGCACGCGCGCGCA
>JAJDDS010000234.1 GCA_029260195.1 Phycisphaerae bacterium | reverse complement strand
TCACGCCGCCTACGCTCCACCTCACGCCTCCACCTCACGCCACAAAAAACGCTCAACCGCTCGCGCAAACGGGGGTTCGTGCGAGAGAATCAAAGTTGTGCGGAGGCGGCGATTGGGTTAACGGTGGTGCGTGCGACGGGCGGAATTGCGGGCCGAGGACTTTAGTCCTCGCGGACGTTCGCATGGAATGGACCCAACGGTTCGCATCAAAACACCGGTAGAGGATTGACCTCATGTCGTGGAAACGAACGATCGTGGTGATGTGTCTGGGTTGTTGCGTGTCGTCTGCGGCGGGTGGTGAGGGGGACGCGCTGGACGAGGCGCTGGCAGAGGTTGGGATGCGTCGGGCGGACCTGGGGTGGCGTCCGAAGGGATGGTGGCCACAGTACCCGGCGAACATACCTTACAAACTGCGATGTTTCGATGCGCTGCTGTCGGCACCGTTGGACGCGGTGACGTTCGCGCGGTCGCTGGCTCGATCAGCCAAGGACCATCTGGACCCAGCCGTCCTCGACACCAAGCCCGAGCGGTTCGGTGGGCATCTTTACAAGGCTGTCCATGCGCTGGCCGTAAACCCGAAATTCGGCGGGCTGCGTGGGTATACCGCCAATCTGACGGCTGAGGACACGCCGCTGGACGAAGCCATCCTGGCGCTGCACCGCGCAGCCGGTCGGCCGACGAAGTTCGTGACGTTTGACACGGTGTCGCCGTATCCGGATCCGGCCGGGGACCTCAACCGGGGCGTGGCGGTTATTCCGGAGTCGATTCGCCCGGTGCTCGGGCGCTTGGTGATGAACATCGTCGACGCGCACCGCTGGGTGGAGTTGGCATTTCGCAACGTGGAGATGGACAAGCGGATGGTGGTGGCTGGTCGGATGAACCTCGGGGAGGAGCAGACGGACGCGCTGGACTACTGTTCGGAGATGGACGACATCGCCGGGGCGTGGGATCAGGCGAGCCTCTGGTACGCGGGCGGTAAGTGCGTTCAGGCCATCGACGACGCGCGGATGGCGCTCGCGGATGCCGGTGACGTTCCGCCGTTCGCGTTCGATTGGGAGACGCCGTGGGGGTGGATCCGAATCCGCGGCGGCGGGCCCGACGTGGTCGACGGGACGAACGCGCTGCTGATCGTCGATCTCGGCGGCGATGATCGGTACACCGGTTCGGTCGGCGCGTCGGCTGCGGGTCGGCCGATCGGCGTTTTGCTGGATTGCGGCGGAGACGATGCCTACGACTCGATCGGACCAGCGCAGGGGGCGGGCGTATGTGGGGTCGGTGTGCTGATGGACGCGCGCGGGGACGACACCTACCGAGCCGATCGCATGGCGCAAGGGTTGGGGCAGTTCGGACTGGGCGTGTGCGCTGATCTGAACGGCGACGACACGTACTTCGTGAAGTACAGCGGGCAGGGTTGCGGGTACTTCGGGTCCGGATTGCTGATCGACGCCGCGGGCAAGGACTCGTATCGAATCTGGGCGGACGGGCAGGGGTTGGGCGGTGTGGCTGGCGTGGGCGTGCTGGCGGATCGATCGGGCGACGATCGTTACGAAGCCGTTCGCGATGCGAAGATCACCGGGCGCGGGTCGTATCATTCGGAGGGTGACGACATCAGCGTGTCGAACGCACAGGGGTGCGCGATGGGCCGTCGCGGAGATGGAGCCGACGGGCACTCGTGGGCCGGCGGGCTAGGCGCGTTGTTGGACAGCCAAGGTTCAGACCGGTACGTGTCGGGGAACTGGTCGCAGGGGACGGGGTACTGGTTCGGGACGGGTCTGTTGCACGACGGATCGGGCGACGACGAATATCACGGCGTCGTCTGGTCGCAGGGGAGCGGCGCCCATTTTTGCGTCGGCGCGTTGATCGATGAAGCCGGCGACGACCTGCACATCGCGGAGGTAACGTCAAACAACAGCCTCGCGTTCGGGCACGACTTCGCGGTGGCGCTACTGGTCAATCTCGGGGGCAACGACACTTACGAAGTCAAACAGTCGGGGATCGGGTACTCGATCAATCGGAGTGTCGCCGCCCTAATCGACGTCGGCGGCGACGACACCTATCGCGGCCGCGCGGGCGATCGGCCGGGGATGGCGATTTTCGACGAGCGGTTCCGCGCCCGTGACGGCGTGAGCGGGTACTTTTCGGACACGTCGTCGGTGGGGCTGTTTGTCGACGTCGGTGGAACGGACACCTATTGGTCCGGACATGCGGACAACGGCGTCTGGACAGACGAGGCGTCGTCGCCGAATCCGCTCGAGCGCAACTTCAGCGTGGGGGTCGATCGCGAGAACGGCGCGGTTTCATTCCGGCCCATCCCAGAGCGGACGCCGAGCCGGTCGACGGCACGATAATCCCGCCTTCCGAAATGTCAGGTTTTGGATCCTCGGCCCGGTGAGCAGGCACACGCGAAGCCGCCCTCGGCCGCGACGGAGGGACGGTCGGTGGGTGCCGGACCCCGTAGCGTGTGGAGCGGGAAAGTGCGGATGCAAACGTCCGACGGCGTGGCCGGTACCGGTTGCGACGCCGATCCACCGCCCATTCCATTCGCTCGGGCACGCGTCACTTCACGTCGCGCGCATGAGCGCAACCATTTATTCTTAAGTTACTTACGGCGCGTTTGCCGCGAGGTGCGTTGGTCGAAAAACGCGAATCGCGCGGAGTGGCGCGGTTTTCGCTGTCATGTAACCCGGGAATCCGCTACCATGGGTCCTGATAATAAGGGGCTGGACGGCGGTTTCGGAGTCCTCCCTCGCGAAACGGCGAGCCCTTTCCGGCTCCCCGGTTTGGTACTGAACGGTGCAGCAAGGTGGTCTTGCTCTTTGAATACGGCGGAGGCGGGGTGTTCTCCGCCTGGCTGTGGCGTTTCCACACGCGAAGCTCATTGACCTCGGTCTGCGTGCGCGATTCTCGATTTCGCGCGCTGATGGACCCATGATGCTCGGCGGGGTAACGCCCGAACCAATGCGATTCGAACAAGGTGTTAGGCGAGAGGAAAAGCCATGTCGATCCGGATGAACGGGATGCAACTCGTGTTGATTTCAGGAATGCTCCTCGCGGCAGGTGCGGCGCGCGCGGATCAAGCCTCGCAGTCACTGGCCATCGAGCGTATGAAGGGCGAGTTCCCGACTGTGCGGACCTACGAACTCGGTGAACGGCTGACCCGTATCTTCGGGTCGCCCTTTGGGCATGGCGTCAGCCCGGAAGCGACGGCGGAGCACTTCCGCTTGAAGTACGCGGATGCGTTCGATGTCCCGGCGGCTGACTTGGTCCCACATGGACCGCAAGCGGACGGGCGGCGCAGTCAGCCAGTCATGTATGACAATGACAAGGGGGCGTACAAGTTCACCTTGCAGTACTACTCGCAGTATCGGGACGGGGTCCCCGTGTTTCGTTCGGACCTTCGGCTGTTGATTCGGAACGCTGCGGGATATCCATTGGTGTTGGCGGCGTCGTCGTTGCGTCCACTAGGCGAATTCTCGGTGAAGGCGGATCCCACCGACATACGGTCCGTCGTTGGGCGGGCGCAAGCGGTTGCCGCTGTTCCGGCGCTGACGACTTTCTCTCGGCAGACGCGCGTGATTTATGCCGGTGTGGACGAAGAAGTCGTCAAGCCGACCTTGGCCGTCGAGTTTACGGCCGAGGGGCCTGGCCCGGTGAAGTGGCTGTTCGTGGCCGATGCGAAGACCGGGCGGATTCTCTACCAGGAGAATCGCCTCATCGATGTCGACGTCAGCGGCAACGTCAGCGGCTTGGCGACGCAAGGTCCGGGGGCGGAGCAGTGTGAAATCGAGGCTTCGACCCCAATGCCGTACGCCCGCGTGAACGTCTCCGGCGGGAGTACGGCGTTCGCGAATGTGAATGGAGATTTCACGATTCCGAACGGCGGAAGCTCGTCGGTGACGGTTCAGTCGCCCGTTCGTGGTCAGTGGTTCCGCGTGTTTAACTGGCCGGCGGGAAGCCCCGATACGGTGCTGTCGCAATCGGTAACGCCACCCGGTCCGGCGAATTTCGCGCACAACGCGAGTAACGCGGAACTGACGCGTGCGGAGGTCAATGCATACATTCAGTCAAACGTCGTGCGTGATACTGTCGTGGCGGCGAATCCATCATACCCGACAGTGAATCAAACCGAGTTTCCTGTTTATGTGAACCGTACGGACGGGTTCTGCCCCGGCAACGCATGGTACGACCCCGGGGACGTGTCGATCAACTTCTGCCAAGCGGGCGGGAGCAATCCCAACACAGCGTGGTCGTCGGTGGTTCATCACGAGTACGGTCACCATCTGGTCAACGCCGGCGGAAGCGGGCAGGGGCAGTATGGCGAGGGGATGGGCGACGTGATGTCGGTCGTGATCCTCGACGTGTCAGAGGTTGGGATCGGGTTCTTCGGTGGGTGCAGCCCGAGTCAGGCGTTGCGGGACGCTGACAATACCGTGCAGTATCCCTGCAGCGGGCCGATTCACGACTGCGGACGACTGATTTCCGGATGTGTGTGGGACACCAGGAACGCGCTGGCGGTGACCAATCCGAGTACCTACTCGCAAATCCTGCGGGATCTGTCGGTCAATTCGATATTACTGCACAGTGGAACCATCATCGACCCCAGCATTACCATCGACTTCCTCACGTTGGACGATGACGACGGCGATCTCGGTAACGGAACGCCGCACTCGACGGAAATCGATACGGGGTTCGCAGCGCACAACATGACTGGCGCGCCTCCTCCTTCAGCCTGCCCGGGCTCGGGTGGCTGTTGCGTCGCCAACGGGACCATTGGTTGCGACGAGGAACTCTGCTGCGAAACCATCTGTGCGGCTGACCCGTTTTGCTGTGATAACAATTGGGATCAACTCTGTGCGGATGCCGCATCGGTCAATGGGAATTGCAGTTGCGGTGGCGGTGGTCCGGCGAACGACGACTGCGCAGCGGCGGAGGTCGCGTGTCCTGGCACGGTATCGGGCACGACGCTTGGCGCGAACAGCGACGGGTCGACGTCCTGCGGAACCGCGAGTTCTTCAGCCTCCGTCTGGTACAGCTACACTCCCGGAACCAGCGGCACTGCCACGGCGAGTCTGTGCTCGGGGACGGGGTACGACAGTGTGATCTCTGCGCACACGGGTTGCCCGGGGACTTCGAGCAACGAGGTTGCTTGCAATGACGACTTTTGCGCACCCGGGGGGGCGTCGAGCGTCACGTTTGGTGTGACCGGTGGGCAGACGTACCTGATTCGCGTTAGCGGATGGAACGGTGCGAGCGGAAACTTCAATCTGTCACTGACGGGGCCGGCGTGCGGTGGCGGAGGGTGTGTACCGCCGGACTGCGACGATGGAAATTTGTGTACCACGGATGTGTGCAATGGTGGAACGTGCAGCAACACGCCGAATAGCCTGCCTTGCGATGACGGAAATGCATGCACAACGGGCGACACGTGTTCGGCAGGGACGTGCGCTCCGGGGACACCGTTGAACTGCGACGACGGGAACGCTTGTACGACGGACTTCTGCACCGGAGGTGTGTGCCAGCATCAGAACAACACCTTGCCTTGCAACGACGGGGATCCATGCACTACGGGCGACACTTGTTCGGGCGGGTCGTGTTCGCCGGGGTCTCCGATGAACTGCGACGACGGAAATGTCTGCACGAATGACTCCTGCACGGGAGGCGTCTGCCAACATCAGAACAACACGCTGCCCTGCAACGACGGGGATTCTTGCACGACGGGGGATGCCTGCTCGGGTGGGTCATGCGGCGGGTCGCCGATCAACTGCGATGATTCCAACGCATGCACGACGGACTCCTGCGTCGGCGGCGCATGTCAAAACCAGAACAACACACTTCCTTGCGATGACGGAGATTCATGCACGACGGGCGATGCTTGCTCAGGCGGGTCGTGTGCCGCGGGCACGCAGATCGATTGCGACGACGGTAACATCTGCACGACTGACAGTTGCGTCGGCGGGACATGCCAGAGTGTCAACAACACGATAGCGTGCAACGACCAGGATCCCTGTACGGTGAACGACGTCTGCGCGAACGGGACCTGCGCCGGGACAGACCTGCCGGTGTGCGTCCCGTTGGACGTTCGTCTGACGCCCGTGCTGAGCGCGAACGGTAACGCTCTCATTGACCTGAGCGATCCGCTCGACACGGAGATTGTGGTGGATCCGGGTGACAGCATCCTGCTCGAAGTGCATGTCGCCAATTGGGACGGGGACCTGTCAGGCGATCCGACATTGCGGTCCGTGCAGGTGGAATTGAAGAACTCATCACTGACGAGCGGAACGGCTGGATCGGTTTCGGTCCTGGACCTCGACATTGATGACAACGGCAGTTGCGACGCGCCGGCTGAATTGTGCCCGTTATGCGCGGGGGCGGATCTTCGCGGTGTGTATGTGGATGAATGCCGACATCGCTGCAATGGTCCCGGCGGAGCGCCGTGTGATCCCGGCGATATCAATGCGTGTGGCGGAGATCCGTTCCAGTGCTTCTTGCTGCCGTTGGGAACCGGGTTCGCCGATTTCTTCCCCGAGTTGCCGGGCAGCGGCGTCGTGACGACCGCATCGGCTCCGGACACGTTGCTGGCGTCGGTGACCATGGAATTCGGAACGGGAGCGATCGACGATAGCGAGGTGCACTACGTCGCATCGTACGCACTCTCGGTGGGTGCGACCGCCCGTGGAACGTTCACCGTCGAGCAGTTCGTCGCTGGCGATCCCAGCTCCACCTTCGGCGGCAGTTTCGGTCGAGACCCGGTTGGTATACCGATCTTGCCGATCAGCCTGGGGCAACTTCGCATCACCGTCGCCGAGGGGAGTTGCTGTTTCGCCGACCTGTCTTGTACGCCCAACGTGACCCGGCCCGAGTGCGTCGCTGCGGGTGGGACCTTCCGTCCCGGCGTCGAGTGTCCTCCACCGTTGGGCAACGGACCCGCTTGCGCATGCCTCAGCGACGCCGATTGCGACGACGGCGGGCTGTGCACGGTCGAGTGGTGTTGCACGCAGAGCGACATTGACGACCTCGGCCACGATTGCTTCGTGGGTGGGTGCGCAGGGAAGGGGCTTCTCAAGTACGCGGACGTCAACAATGACAACTTCGCCAACACGGACGACCTCAACTGCATCCTTGACTCGCTTTCCGTGAGCCTAGGAATCACGTTGTCCTGCTGCGATCGGACGCTGAGTCCGGACAACTGCGGTGCGACGATCTTCCCGACGGCGCACAGGCAGAAGCGCGATATCGCTCCGTGCCCGACGTCGGGTGATGTTGACAACATGGGTGATGGCTTCGTGAACACGGACGACTTGAACTCTGTTCTGGACGTTCTCGCGAGCGATCCGCTTGGCAACCTCGATCCGTTGTGCTTGGCTTGCAACACCGCGGCAAACGCCACGGTTCCGCCAGCCACGCCGTGGGATACTCTGGTTTCCGCTGTCGATGACGCCACCCTGACGCTCGTGCCCTCGCGACGGTCAGTGGCTGCCGGCGACGTGATCGCGGTTGATGTGCTCATCGACGCGGTTGCGGACCTGCGATCGTTCCAGGCGACGCTGGATGTCTTCGGTGGGAAGTCCGGCTCGGTCGCGGTCGAGGGGATCGAGATGGACGCTCAGCGCCGTGACTTCGTGTTCAACGGTCTGGAGACCGTCGGGACGACGGGATTGGCCACTCATGTGATGCTGAGCACGCTGCCGGAGGGCGGCGTGAAAGTTGCGGACAGGGCGTACCTCGGGACGTACTACCTGCGCGCGTCGAAGGACGCCGCCGGTTCGTTCAGCCTGCGGCTGCGTTTGGACGGAAGCACGTTGCTTCGGACGTCCGCTGGCGAAGTTATCGCGGTATCTGGATCGCGTGCCGTGTCGTCCATTGTTGTGACGCCGGTAAAGTAGCAAGAAAGTCCGTGGCGCGTTGAGTGTCCGGCGGGGGAAAAGCAATGTACGGATGCTTTGTGCGCACTCGGGTGATCCTAGTTTGCCTCGGCGTGGTGACGCCGCTGATCGACGCCGCACAGGCTGACGACGCCGTGCGATCGCGGGCCACGCGCCGGTTTGCGGAGTTGCACCCCGGCGCGTCGGTGTACGAGAAAGGTGGCCGGATCGCACGCGTGTACGGCGTTCCGTTCAGTTTCGGCGACAATCCTGAGGATTCAGCCGGACGATTTCGCGACGAATTCGCTTCGGTGTTCGGCCTGACACCGGGGGATCTCGCGCCTCGCAGTCCCGCCCCGGACGGGCGACATGCCCAGCCATTGATGTACGACTCGGCCACCGGGCAATACAAGTTCACGTTGGTTTACTACGCGCAGGTTCGCAACGGCGTTCCGGTGTTCCGATCCGACTTGCGTCTCCTCGTGCGCAACACGCCCGGAAGCCCGCTCGTGTTGGCGGCGTCGACGCTGCGCGACATCGATGACTTCGCGTTCACTGTTGATGTTAACGCAGTCAGGCCTGATGTTGGGCATGGGCAGGCGCGGGCGGCGGTTCCGGGACTGGTGGATTTCACTCAGCCAGAACCCGTCATCTGGGCGGGGATCGACGATGCCGTGGCGGCGCCCACCGCGGCTGTGACATTTGTCGGTCACAGTCCTGCGCCGGCGCGGTGGCTTTTTGTTGTAAATGCCACAACGGGCGCGGTTCTTTACAACGAGAATCTGATAGTCGACGTCGACGTGACCGGCAATGTCAGCGGGTTGGCGACGACGGGATCGGCGTCGGAGCAATGCGCTGCGGAAGTCTCCACGCCAATGCCGTACGCACGGGCGACCATCGGCGGGACGATCGCGTTTTCGGATGTTTTTGGCGACTTCGTCATTCCCAACGGCGGTAGTTCGAACGTCACGGTGGAATCGCGGGTCCGAGGCGAGTGGTTTCAAGTGTTCAATTGGTTGGGAGCGGACAGCGTCCTGTCCCAGACGGTCGCGCCACCGGGGCCGGCGGACTTCACGCACAACCCGTCGAACACTGAACAGGTTCGCGCCGAGGTCAACGCTTATATCCACGCCAATTATGTGCGGGATTTGACGATTGCACAGAACCCGTCGTATCCCACCCTGAACCAGACGGAATTCCCGGTGTACGTCAATCGTACCGACGGCTTTTGCCCCGGCAACGCGTGGTACGACCCAGGCGACCAGTCAATCAACTTCTGTCTCTCCGGATCGGGCTTTCCGAACACTGCGTGGGCGACGGTGGTTCACCACGAATATGGCCACCGCATGGTCAACGCCGCCGGAAGTGGGCAGGGTGCGTACGGCGAAGGCACGGGTGACGTTATGGCGCAGCTGGTGACCGATGAATCGGAAACGGGGATCGGGTTCTTCGGTGATTGTGGGGGCGCCCTCCGTGATGCGAACAACTCGCTCCAGTACCCCTGCGATGCCGCCGCGAACGGGATTCACTTCTGTGGCCAGCTTCTGTCGGGGTGTGTCTGGGACACGCGCAATGAACTGTTGCTGACCAACCCGGCGACCTATCGCGACATCATCTCGAACCTGGCGGTCAACGCAATCTTGTTGCACTCCGGCAGTGGGATCGACCCAACCATCACCATAGACTACCTAACTTTGGATGATGACGACGCCGACCTTGGCAACGGCACCCCACACTCAACCGAGATCGAAGCCGGTTTCGACGCCCACAATATGCTCCCAACGCCGCCGGCGACGAACGGGACCTGCGATACCGCCATTGACGTTTGCCCTGGATCCGTCAGCGGAAGCACGGTTGGAGTTCCCAATGACGGGTCAGCCGGCTGCGGGGCGTCCAACAGCACGCCGGACGTGTGGTATCGTTACACACCCGATGCCAACGGCGTTGCGACGGCGAGCCTGTGTTCGGGAACGAGCTATGACAGCGTGATCTCCGTACATACTGCCTGCCCGGGGTCGTCGGGGAATCAGGTGGACTGCGATGACGACGGATGCGGCGACGTCGGGGGACCGTCCACCGTGACCTTTAGCGTCACCACTGGTAATGCATACCTGATCCGGATAACGGGCTGGAACGGCTCGGTGGGGCTATTCACGCTGAACGTCTCGGGGCCAGCGTGTGTTCCCGGATGCTCCGTGCCAGCCGACTGCGACGACGGAAACCCCTGCACGACCGACAGTTGTCCCGGTGGAGTCTGTCAGAACGCGAACAACAGCGATCCATGCAACGACGGCGATTCCTGCACGCAGACGGACGCGTGTCAGGGCGGATCGTGCGTGGGCACGAATCCGGTGGTATGCACCGCGCAGGACCAGTGTCACGAAATCGGTGCGTGCGATACGGTGACGGGCGCTTGTTCCAATCCGGTGTCACCGAACGGTACGGGTTGCAATGACGGCGACGCCTGTACGCAGACGGATACATGCCAGACAGGGGCATGCACCGGGGCGAACCCGGTCGTATGCACCGCGCAGGACCAGTGCCACGAAATCGGTGCGTGCGATACGGGAACGGGCGTTTGCTCCAATCCGGCATCGCCCAACGGTTCCGGTTGCGATGACGGCGACGCTTGCACAGCCGACGAAACGTGTCTCGGGGGCGTGTGCGGCGGCGGTGTGGGCGTGGTTTGCGATGATCTGAACCCATGCACGATCGACACCTGCGACACCGGCGCCGGATGCGTCTCGACGCCAGGAGCAGACGGCGCGAACGCGGGCTGCGATGACGGAATTGCTTGTACGTCCGACGAATGTGAAGCCGGCGGATGCGTGAATTTCGTGGCGACCGAGGGGACGGCGTGCGACGGCGGCGATACCTGTCCTGGGCCGGCCAGTTGCGACGGCGGCGGATTCTGCCATTGCGAAGTGCCGCCGATTCCGACCGTGTCGCAGTGGGGGGGCGTGGTTATGACGTTGCTTCTTCTCGGCGCGGGGACGGTGGTGTTTGGGCGGCGAGTTCGACGGCGCGGAACAACGCCGCCGCCTTGTTGAGTGTCTCCTGATACTCGCGGCGGGCGTTGGAGTCCGCCACAACGCCGGCGCCCGCTTGAATGTAGCCTCTGTCTCCATCGACGACGATCGTTCGGATGCCGATGCAGAGGTCCATCTGGTCGGCGGGAGTGATGTACCCGATGGCGCCGGCGTAGACACCGCGCGCTTCGGGTTCCAGTTCGTCGATGATCTGCATGGCCCGGATCTTCGGAGCGCCGGAAACCGTTCCCGCGGGAAAGCACGCCCGGAGGGCGTCGAAGCAGCTGTGACGCGAGGCCAAGCTTCCTTCGACGTGGCTCACGAGATGAATGACGTGCGAATAGCGTTCCACACCCATGAACTCTGTGGTCTGCACGGTGCCGTAGTCGCAGACTCGACCGAGATCATTCCGCCCGAGATCGACGAGCATGACATGCTCGGATCGTTCCTTCTCGTCGGCGAGTAGGTCGGCGATGCGTGCTTCGTCCTCGGCGTCGTCGACGCCGCGTCGACGTGTTCCCGCGATGGGTCGCACCACGGCACGGTCATTCTCGACACGCACCAGGACTTCGGGCGATGCGCCAAGAACCTGATGCTCACCGTCGTCGAGATAGAACATGTAGGGACTGGGGTTGATGCAACGCATGGCCCGATACACATCGAGGGGTGCCGCGCCGAGTTTGCATTCGAGCTCGTGACTCAGGACCACCTGAAAAATATCTCCGGCACGGATCAGTTCCTGAGCCCGGCGGACGCCCTTCTCGAAGGAGCGCTGCGGCGTCTGACTCTTCCATCCGTCGAAGGCAGTCTGGGCCGCAGGTGCTTCTTCGATGGACGACGCCAAACGGGCTTCGAGCGTGTCGAGCCTCTGCTGCGCGTCGTCCCATGCCCTGCCAACGTCTCCGTCGATGAGAGCGCAGGCCACCAGTTTGACGGTGTGGCGGAGGTTGTCGAAGACC
>JAJDDS010000233.1 GCA_029260195.1 Phycisphaerae bacterium | reverse complement strand
GACGTGAATCAGGGGATCACCGAAATCTCGATTTGTTTCAGCGAGCCGGTTCGGGCGATGGGAGGCGGACCGCTGACCGCCGGCGCGTTTAGCGTGAGCGAGACCGGCGGTGGTACGCCCCCCGGAATCGTCGACGTGGTGACAATGAACGACACGCGCGTCACCGTGATGCTCGATCGACCCATCACGTTGCGGGAGTGGACGACCATTCAGGCGCACGTCGAGGATTTCTGCGGCATCGCCATCCCGGACTCAGGGGACCTGGGACCCGGCGTCAACGAACCGGATCGGGTCGACATCGGATTCCTGCCAGCCGACGTCAATCAATCGAGCAACGTGAATCCGCTCGATTTGCTCGCGTTTAAGCAGCTTGTGAACTTCGGTACGTTGCCCGCCGGTGGGTGCAGCACGCTCGATCTGGATTATGGCGACATCAATCGTAACGGTGTCATCAATCCGCTTGACCTGCTTGCGTTCAAGCAGTTAGTCAATGGAGTGACCCCCTCGACGCAGCCGTGGGCGCTCGAGACGATGAACAACCCGCAGCCGTAAACAGGATACCGATCCACCCGCGGAGACGAAGGGCGCGGGCTTTCTCGCCGCGTACCGATTGCTTGGTTGATGCTGGTAGCCAGCCCGGGGGATCGACATGCCGCATAACTCATCGTGTCGGCCGCCAAACCGCGATCCCACGCGGTACGGGCGCGCGCGCCCATTCTCAGAAAAACACAGATCACGCCGCGCGTTATTAGGGTGTGGAGATCGACACCCAACGTACGCGCCGACCGTAGACGCCACACGCGGAATCCGCGCCCCGCGCCAGCGCAAAAGGAACCCAATGCCGGCCGCAGAGCCAACCCCAAAACTCGCGATACGAGCCAAAGACGGAGGATCCGCCCACGACGTGCCCAGGCCGCGCGCCGCGCCAGTACCAAACGAACCCACCGCCACACACGTGTCACTCCGCCCGGACCTCACCTTCTCTACGCCCTCTGTGTCCTCTGCGCCTCCTTCTTCTCCCCTCAGTCCTCCGTCCCTCCCCACGGACGGGTCGCCCGGCCACCACCACGTTGCCGCGGGTCGGCTGCGCGGCTAGTCTTGGCGCGCCTCGAGCGATTCACGACGGAATCAGAGTGGAAGGTCGCCATGCGCATCGCCATGCTCGCACCGATCAGTTGGCCGCTCCCCCCGGCGGGGTACGGACCTTGGGAACTCGTAGCGTACAATCTCGTCGAGGGACTCGTGCGTCAGGGACACGACGTCACGGTCTTCGCAGCCGGGGGCTCGAAAACCTCCGCCAAACTCGTCGCCACCATCCCGCACGCGCTCGAGACCTGGCCGAAATCCGACACGTGCAGGACGCGCGCGTTTGATCGCCATACGGGATTGCTCGAAGGGCCCCCCGAGGGCGCCGTCCTCGAACGACTCCACATCGCCACGTGCATGGAGCGCGCAGCTGACGGAGAGTTCGACGTTGTGCATTCCCACCTCCACGTCAATGCACTGGTGTACGCCCGGCTGATTCGCTGCCCGCTGGTCTCGACGCTGCATGGCGCAGCCTGGGCCCGTGCTCACCACGCCATCCTGGGAGCCTACCGCGACCAACCGTTCGTCTCGATCTCGGAGGCTGAACGAACGCTGATGCCCGAGCTCAACTACGTGGCTACGGTACACAACGGGATCCGAATCGATGACTTCCCGTTCGAGCAAGACAAAGACGACTATCTTCTGTTCGCCGGGAGACTCTCCCCAGAGAAGGGTCCCGACGTCGCGATCGAAATCGCCAAACGCGCCGGGCGCCGCCTCCTGTTGGCCGGAATGATCGAGCCGCAGTACCAGGATTATTACGACACCCAGGTCCAACCACACATCGATGGCAAGCGCGTCGAATACCTTGGCTTGCTCTCTCAGAAGGAACTCGCCCCGGTCTACCGCAAAGCGGCGGGCGTGCTCTTCACGATCAGTTGGTGCGAACCGTTCGGACTGGTCGCGGTCGAATCGCAGGCCAGCGGCACACCGCTCATTGCCACCCGATACGGCGCGCTGCCCGAGATCATTGTCGAAGGTGAGACGGGTTTCGTCGTCGACTCGGTCGAGCAAGCGACACGCGCCGTCGACAAGCTCGCCGAAATCAAACCGTACGCGTGTCGCGTCAACGTTGAGCGCCGATTCACCGACGATGCCATGGCCCGTGGTTACGCCGAGGTCTACGCGAATCTTGCCGAATCCTGACCGCGTTTCAGCCGCCCGCCCGATGCCTCGCGGTGCGCGCAGCACATGCCCACTACGCGGACCCGTCGCGTGTGGGACATGCCATCCTCGATGAGGATGCTGACGTCGGGAAGACGTCAGGTGTGGGGAAAAACGTCTATCCGCGCCGGCGGAGAAAAACCAGCGAGCCCACCGCCAGCAGGCCGAGCGTGGTTGGCTCTGGGATGATTGATCCACTGACTTGAAATGCCAGATTGGAGACGTCGGACAAACCGGCGTCGTTCGCATCAACCCAACCGCCCGGAATCCCAAAGCCACCCCCGGGGTTGTTCCAGAGGAAATTCGAAGTTCCCGTTCCGTCCAAGGAGCCACGATGAAACTCCTGACCGAACGACGAGATATCACCGATGATCTGCGACGTGAACCAGTAGTCGCCGGCAGGCAAGGCCAACGCTCCGTCCCCGGCGACGAGGTCGATTCCCGCCACTCCGGTGATGGGATCGAAGCCGTCGGAAACGACGTTCAACAGCTCTGCCCCCGGCTCGCCGGACGCGTCCTCCCAGACAATCCAGCGAACGCCCTCCGGCGACAAGCCGCTTCCGTTGTCCGTTGTGAAATACGTCTCAAGTGTTTCGACGCTCCATCCGGCTGCGTCCGAGACGTTGAAGTCGTCGCCCGCGAAGATCGTGAACTCCGCCGCATCGGGAAACTCCTGCGAGGCAGCCTGCAGCAGCATGGAGTCCGGGGCGGGAACCTGTTCGTACAAGACCGAGCCGCCACCGCACGCGACCGTCGGAACCACCGCCATCAACGCGACCACTGAGAGAGAAAACGTTCGCATCGCCCTTATTACCTCCTCCGGACCTTCATCCTCAGACTTCACCGAGCGCGCCTGCCGCCTGAACCGTCCCGCTTCGGGCGGCGCGGTGCACAGCCGCAGCGTCCGCGCGCGTTTCGCGCCGCGAGACCAGCGCTCGCTCACATACTCTCTCTCAGTAGGATCAAACCAGGCGTGGTGCCGGGTCACCGAACTCCCCAGACAGGCGCCATCCTAGCGTCTGAAGGCCCCCCATACAACCAAGCAACCACGTTCGATCGGGGTTTCCCCCGTCGATCGATTTCTTCCAATGCGGCTTAACTCGGCAATCGTACGGCACACGACGTGTCCGGGGGCATACGCCGGCGTTCCGCGTCGCCGCGTCAGCACTTTTTGCGTCCATCTCAGCCCGGCGAATATCGGCCCTAGCAGGCTCGTGCGGGCGAATCGGGCGGACTCTCGGACCCTCGCCGACCCGCCCCCAAACGCCGGTGAAAACCCCGGACAACCGTTGACTTTTCAGCCCGCGATCTCTATGTTGGTGACCTTGGGGTGGCATGTGCGATTTAGTCGCAAATCGAGTGTGGAAGCCAACTCGACACGCTGCACGACTGTGGCGATCTGGGGTGAGTTGGCGTGTTTGAGGTCACGGTGATGAAACACATTACGCTTCTACTGGCGATCTGCGCCGCTTGCTCCTTCGCCCAGTGGGCGAACGCCGACCTGACCGGCGTCGTTGCCCACAACGGTAACGGTGCGGTTCTGCCCAGCGCAGCCGACGCCGAAGACTTCTGGGAGGTTCCCGGGGCCGCCACCGACCAAGGGCCGTTCGTCGACGTCGACTTCAGCGAGACCCACAACAGCCTGTTCGGAAGCGGTGCGTACCTCGTCTCCGGGACGCACTTCGACAAGACCTTCAATGAGATCGCGCTGCATCGCCTGAAATACGAATACCAGGCACAGGATCCTCTCGCCGGCGGCGGCACGGAACCTTTCGTGGGCAACGGTTTGGACGTCACTGAGACCGTGGTCAACAACACCGGCATCGCGTGGGGAGGCTACCAGTTTCGTCTCAAGAACGCGGACCTCTTCGTTAGCTGCGTTGGATGCGAGGGCGGTTTCCGCTCGCTTGAGGACGAGGGCGATCTCGTCGTGGGCGACATCGGTTTCACCTCCGCCGCAGGTTTGGGCAACGTGACCGTTTCTGTCGAACAAGTCGTCGACGAAGGCCCGTTGGTGACGTTGACTTTCGAGAACCCCCTTGAGTCGTTGTCCGCCGGCGACATGGACCTTGCGTCGCTTTCGTTCGATCTCGGCTACCTCGTCAAGCTGCTCGGATTCCCCAGTGGCGCGATCCCTGACCCTTCACCCGACGGATTCTTTCTCTACCAGAACCCCGTCGAGATCATCCCCGCGCCCGGCGCGGCGGTTCTCGCGATGATCGGGTTCGGAACGGTCGGGTGGATCAAACGGCGCGTCGGCTAGTGCCACACTCCTCTGGTCGGTTCACTTTCTCCGCGGTGGCGCACGCTTTCCAGACGTCCACGTAATTGAACGCCCGGTAATCGCGCAACTGAGCTTCGTTCACTGAGCGATCCCCGGATCCTCTTCTCCGTGA
>JAJDDS010000232.1 GCA_029260195.1 Phycisphaerae bacterium | reverse complement strand
CGCCTCTCGCTGATCGCCGTCAAGCCCGGCATGCTCGAGCTGACGGGCGTCGTCCGGGCATAGATAGACGGGCGAGTCAACTCGGCGGACAGGCGCGGCGAGCGAATGACATGCACATACCGATGGTCCGCCGCAAGTGGCCCCGTGCCCCCCATCAGTCGTCTCCTCTGGGATCAACTCAGGGCTGATCGCCCGCCGCCGCCCCGCAGTCGAACGCCACTGCCCTCCCCTGAAGACCTTCCCCAGTTTAACATCCGCGCGGGCGCAGTGTCAAGGATCGGCCGTCCCCGGGGTGTCCGCCATACTTCCGCGCGCACCGTTCCACGCCCAGCGGAGGGTATCCCGGGGCTTTGGAGGGACGGGCTCCCGGGCGAATCAAGTCTCGACCCCATTTGTTTACCCAACCGAGCAAACCGACGACGTCCGGGATGCGGTATCGTGCACACAGTGCCCCGAGGACTGGCTGTGCCAAATGCCCAATCACACGTCGGTATGCGACAACGCGGTACCACCGTATAGTTCCGTCTCCCCTGGCCACACGCGATCCAGTCGGCGTCAGACGTGGGCTCCCGTCGCCCAATTTCGTTGCCACTATCGAGAATGAAGACGGGCGCCGCCGCCGCCAGTCCGCGTTCCAACTGCTCTGTTGACACAGCACGAAGAACACGGGTAGGTAGAATTATTCACAGGCCGCCTTGGACCGCGGGGGATGCTGGGAGTGTGGAGGTTGCGATCGTCGCCAATCATATTCACGATCTATGTCAAAATGTCCGAAACAATGCCCGAGGCAGGGGTTGCGGTCCTTGGCAAAGCTATATAGTCTTGCGCCCAGCGTTGATTATTTCCTACCAGTCTCTTTTGACAGGGAGAAGCGGAATGGCAAAGACAAAGAGAGCGCAACCTGGAAAGTTCCGTTGCGACGCGTGTGATCGTAAGTTCTCGATGAAGGCGCATTTGGCCCGTCATATGGCGACGATTCATGCCACGCCGGGTCAAAAAGCGGCGGCAAAGAAGCGCGGACGTCCCGGTCGCAAACCCGGACGCCCGATTGGACGCCCCGTCGGGCGCCCCAGCGGAATCGCCGCACGCGTTGGCCTTCGCAACATGTCGCTCGAGGAAATCTCCGAGCTCATGGCTGCCGCGCGCATCGAGGCACAGGTCAAGATCTCAGAGTTGCAAGCGGCTTTTGCCTGATCCACTTGGAGCGCCCTGACACGGTGTCAGGGCGCTTCTTTCTTTTCTCCACGTCAGTCCGCGCGATCGCGGTGCGCTTTCCGAATAGTGTGCCCCGACCCCCGTTGAAACTCTTCCGCCCATGGTGCCCATACCGCGACTCGCGGGCGAGAGAACGTCACCACGATCGAGTCGTCCGAGCCTCGGTAATCGACCGAGCCCCAGTATCGTTACAGGACGTACCTGCGGGCCCCTATGTGGCTCCTGTTCCAATTGATCGCACGCGCACGAGGGCAAAAGCCGGTGTCGACGGCGGCTATGTCAAAAAGGGTCGCCGAAGCGACCCTTTCGTGATCCCGCGCGCCGATCGTACACCGGCGGTGAGCGACGCGCCCGATCGGCGATACTAAGGGCAGGCGCCCGCGGACGGCAGTGCGTCGAGCGTCGTCGTCCCGAGGTAGGCTTCCATTTCAGATTCACCGATTTCGATTGTGCTGCGCGAAACCTCGCTGACCTTGCCGTGGCCGCACCTGCAAGGAAGCGGGTCGGTGACGGTGTTTTCGCTTGCCCCGGCGACTCCCGTCACCGACAAGATGGCAGCCACCGCGTCGCTATGCCAATGGAACTCGTCGCAACCGGCGCCGTTCGGGCAAAACTCGTCCGGTTCCCGCTCATCCTCCGCCGCCGCGCAGCGGAACAGAGCGGTCGGATAGTAGAAGTTGCCCAATTGAAGGACATCGACCTGCACGAGCGTCTCACTACCGCACTCACCGGTGGCTGGGTCACACGACTCGCCCTCAGCGCACACTCTTGCCGTGTGCGAACAGCGGCCGCTCGCATCGCACATATCGTCGGTGCAAAGATCGTCGTCGTCGCACTCGGCGTCACTAGTACAGGACGGTACGCACACGCCACCATCGCATACCTCGCCCTCGGGACATTCGATGGGCGTGCCGGAGCAGATCCCGTCCAGCGAATCGCACGCGTCGTTTTCGGTGCAGACATCCCCGTCATCGCAGCCCTCATCCTCGTTCATGCATGCGGCCGTCCCGTCCTCACTCGGGGCGCACGTGTCCGTCGTGCATGGGTCTCCGTCGTCGCAATCGGCATCGATGCAGGGATCGACGCATGCGCCGTCCGGCTCGGTGCAGGCTGTACCGGCGTCGCAGACAACCGGCGTTCCATCCGCGCAGACAGCCTGTCCGCCGTCGCCGGTGCAAGTTTCAGTGCCGTTACAGGCCAACCCGTCGTCGCATGGGTTGTTCAGACACGGGTCGCAACCCGTGATCAAAACAAGCATCGTGAACATACCAAGGGCGGTTCCCCCGCGAGAAGCCCCTCGCATCGTTGTCCGAACCTCCGTGAATCGTGAACGTCTCAATTCATCCATGATCGATCGCGCCTCCAGAAGTGAGATTCTCCGACACTGTAACGGCTGCTTCGATTCCCCGTCCCGGCGATCCTACCGGGAGTATCCACGCGACTCAAGTTAGCCGCGCGGGCGCTCTCCTCGACGGACGCATCCCGCGTTGGGTGCCGACTCTCAGAACGTGTCTAAGAAGCGCGTTTTGTGAACAGAGCCGCGACCGTAAGGGAGCGGTAGCTTCGCGAATACGCGCCCTCCGCGCCGCCAACGAACCCGCATTCCGCCTCTTCTCAGCAGGGAATCGCTACTTTCGTTTCGAGCGTCTTCTGCGCTTTCGTCGGCTTCGGTATGACGCTTCATTTCGATCCTGGTAGTAATTGGCAGCAAGCGGCGATGTGGGGCGGCGAATGGCGGGGCTGATTCCAGAGCACGGTGGCGAGGGCGTTAGCCGCGCCGGCGACCTGCTCAAGTGTGACCTGCGGGTTTTGCCTCCCGAAACCGCTGCGTCTCGGCTTGCCACGCTCGCCGCACCGTTGCCGCTTGACACCCGGCGTCTTCTTGCCTTGCTTCGTATCGACAGAGGCGTCGATTACGCCGATCGCTTCTTTCGAACTGTGAAGGTCCACGACCAACTGACGCAAGATCGCGTCGGCCCGCTTGTGATCCCACGCGAAATCCGCAAGAAATCCCGCAACGTCCGAACAGCAACCCCAGTCGCCAGGGCGATCCGCTCGATGCTCTTGCGCTTCAAGTCCGTGATGAGCCCGACGATGTACCGCTCCCAATGACCGAACGACGCGGACCGCTTGAAGCAGGGACGAAAGAACGCCGACAGCGCAGCCAACTCCGGCTGCAGACATCGAATCTGATCCGCGGTCATCGTGGAATCTCCTGACATGCTGTCCAGAAGAGCGCGCTCCCGAAATCCACGTTACGGGTCTCATCGGAACACCCCGTCGACCGAATTGAGCCGAGCTAGCGCCGCCATACTAAGAGGGCGAGACCGAACGCGAGCAACGCGATGGCGGATGGTTCCGGCACAACCCGCATTACGATGCTGTCGCTCCCCGGTGTGAGATCGGCTGGAACCGCGGCGGGTGTGAAGACTTGGGCACCCGTCGGCAGCGTCAGAAGCGTGCCGAACGGGACCGACCCGATTCCCAAATCCAGCGTCGCGACATCAACCTGCCCCGGGTCGGGGGGGACAGCTAGGCCTCCGACGGCAGCGAAAGCCACCGGGTTCGGTAAGGTCGGGTCGGCGAACCATCTATTGACGTCACTGAAAGCGTCATCCCAGACGAAACTCGAAAGCGTGACATCGGGGATGGCGGCGTCCTCGAAGCGGAACATGAACCCGCCGGCGACGAATCCTCCTTCCGTGCTGGACAACCCAATAGTGAGCGGGTTGATACCCGGCTGGACTTCGATCTCAGGGGTCCCCGGGTCGTCACCGTCGACGCTGTAGCCAACTGAGACGTCAGCCACGGCGCCGGCCGAAATACAGAGCGCGATCGCAAGGCTAGGGAACAATCGTGACATTGCAACACCTCCTCCTCGAATCGGCGGGGCTCGCCAGCCACAGGCATCGATCGTAGACGACCGCATGTCCGTATACAAGCGGTGCTGCGACGATTCACGCAATTGAACGCGATCTGTCGCGACGTCATGCCGTCCGCAGCTACCGTCCCGCTGCATAAACGGCACCTGCACTGTCCGGCTGCGCATTTGATTTGTGCCGCGACTATCGACTATACTCTGATCGTCGAGATTCGACGATCGCACCCCACCGGAGGGGGTTGCCTTCCACAAAGGTAGTTACACGATCTCGTGACACGCCCCGCGGTGAGCGGCGCTGACTGGAGGAATTCGTCCACAGCGCCATCCTGCCCGACGCGCCCGTTCCGTGACGTGCCATACAAGGAACCGCGAAAATGCGTCATCGCCGCTACGCCCGAACAACCACATCCCCGGTCGATATCCTCACCGCCGTTCTTCTGGTCAGCGTCACGGCCGCGTCCGCCGACGTCGTCTACGTCAACGCCGCCAGCGGCGGTGGCGCCAACAACGGGACGTCCTGGACCAACGCGTATCAGGGATCGCAGGGCCTCGGCGTCGCGCTGCTCGCGGCAACCAGCGGTGACGAAATCTGGGTCGCACTGGGCACGTACAAACCCACCAGCACAAACAGTCGCTTCGTCTCATTCGCGCTCAAAAACGGCGTGGCATTGTACGGCGGTTTCGACGGGAGCGAAGTCGCACGCGCGCAGCGACAGTACATCGCCAATGAGACCATCCTCAGCGGCGACCTCGCCGGGAACGACGGATCCGGGGTATTCTCCGACAACAGCTACCACGTCGTCACCGGCGCGGGCATCAACCTGACCGCGATCCTCGACGGATTCACGATCACGGGCGGTAACGCCAATCAGGGCGGAAACCAGCAGAACCAGATCGGCGGCGGCATCCGACTCACCAGCGGCGGAAGCCCCACCATCGCCAACTGTCTTCTAACCCAGAACCGATGCACCTTCGGCGGAGGCGCCATCTACTTCACCTTCAGCAGCCCCCACATCAGCAACACGGACTTCGTCGACAACATCGGCGGCGCGTTCGGCGGCGCGTTCGACATGTTCAACAACTGCAACCCCGTCCTCACCGACTGCAACTTCATCGGCAACATCGCCAGCCGCGCCGGGGGCGTCGAGCTCTTCCAAAACTGTAGCCCCACGATGACCCGCTGTACGTTCATCGACAACACCGCCACCGGGACCACCGGCGGAGGCGGGCTGTACATCGCCAACGGCGGCAATGCGCAATTCAATGACTGCACGATGATGGACAACACCGCCCGGCGCGGCGGCGGCGTCCATCATCAGAACAGCAGCCCGACCTTCAACAACTGTGCTTTCACCGGCAACGTGACCACCACCTCCGGTGGCCAAGGCGGCGGGGTCTACAACACCGGTTCAAGCCCCGACTTCGCGAGCTGCCTGTTCGCCGGCAACACATCCGCCAACGGTGGCGGCATGCGTAACCTGTCGAACTCCAACCCGGACCTGTTCAACTGCACGATCGTCGACAACACAGCCACGTCCCTCGGCGGCGGGCTGGCCAACGTCGGCACGTCGGTCGACCTGACCAGTTGCATCGTCTGGGGCAACTCGGACATCAACGGTTCCGGCGTCGCCGCCCAGATCAATGACCAGAGCGGCGCCTCGACCACCGCGTCGTACTGCGACATCCAGGGCGGATGGACCGGCGCCGGGCAAAACAACTTCAACGTCGATCCGCTCTTCGCCGACCCGCTCGGTGGGGACTACCGACTGCAACCGGACTCGCAATGCGTCAACGAGGGCGATCCAAACCTCAACCCGCCCGCCGATGCAGCTGACCTCGACGGCCACGCCCGCGTGCTCTGCGGCCGGGTCGATATCGGCGCCTACGAGTTCGGCCTCGGCGACTTCGACTGCGACCTCGACGTCGATCCGTTCGACTTCGGCGACCTGCTCGACTGCGTCACCGGCCCCGGCGGACTCCACGACGCCGGTTGCGATCCCGCCGATTCCGACGGCGATATGGACGTCGACTGGATCGACGCCGGCGCCTTTCAACGTGCCGTCACCGCTCCCTGACCTGATGTAGGATTTCACTTTGGTGGGGTTTTACAGAGCCCCGACCGTGAGGGAGGGCAAGCGTCTCGGGGGCGTCAAATCGCTCCCGTACGGTCGCGGCTCTGCAAGAATGCCGTCTGCGTGAAGCGCTGCACTCGCGTGTCCGCGAATCCTCGGCCGCGCCGCTTTCGCATGGGCTGCAACCCGATTACGGTATTCTCGTACAACCCGGTGAACGGAGACCTTTGTGGCTGGCGACGAGTTCGAAAACGTGTTTTGGCTCCTGCGCGGAATGGTCGAGGCTGAGAGTTCCGATCTACACCTTGTAACCGGCTATCCGCCGACCTACCGCGTGCACGGGCGCCTCCGCGCTGCGGGCGAAAACGCACTCGACGACGCGACGATTCGGGCGATGGTCGCGGCAATCCTTCCCGAGCCGCACCGCACGTGCGTGACCAAACAGAAGAGCACCGACTGCGCGCTCGCCATCGACCGCGACGGACGCCCCTGCCGATTCCGCGCCAATGTCTTCTACGCGCGCGGTAGCATGGGCGCGTGTTTCCGATACGTCCCCGATCGAATCCCATCGTTCGACTGGATGGGGTTTCCCGAAGAACTCGCCGAGCGCGTCATCGGGTTGCAAAACGGTCTCGTGATCGTGACCGGCGTCACCGGCTCGGGGAAGACCACGACCCTGGCTGCGCTCATCGACCTCATCAACCGGCGCGACGGACGCCGCATCATCACCGTCGAAGAACCAATCGAATACGTCCACACGGACAGCGGTGCCTCCGTCGTTACCCAGCGCGAGGTCGGCGTCGACGTGAACTCGTTTTATGAGGGGCTCGTCTCCGGACTGCGGCAGGACCCCGACGTCGTGCTGGTCGGCGAGATCCGCGATCGCGAAACCGCCCAGATGGCGCTCAGTGCAGCCGAGACCGGACACCTCATCTTCACGACGCTGCACACCCAGGACGCCAAGGGTGCCATCACCCGCATGGTCGACCTGTTCCCCCACGACGCACAGGACGACGTCCGCTCGCAACTCAGCCTGTCACTCCGTT
>JAJDDS010000231.1 GCA_029260195.1 Phycisphaerae bacterium | reverse complement strand
AACCATTACCGCTACTACCAGTTCTACGCGAACATGGTCGTGGCACTCGTTCTGCTTCTCGCCGTACGACTCGCGGTTTCCGGCAGGTGCATCAGCCAGGTCGACTCGCTGGACTGCGGGCTCGTTCTGATTGCATTGGTTTACTGGGCCGGTTCGCGTGATGCCTTGCGGCACTACTACACGCGGGCGGCGTTTCTCTTGGGAACACGTGAAGGAGATGAGAACGATGACGAACGGACATGATTCAGGCGGCGGCATGGGATCCTGTGGCCGGGATGTTCACGAGAACGCCCCCAAGCCGAAGAGGCGTCCGAAGCCTATTCGACGGGTCGTCAACCGGGACGACAAGAAGACCGAAGCTGCCACCGTCCAGCCGACCACGTCCGGGCAGTAGCACCGCGTTGGCCATGTCGCCGCACTTCCGGAACGAGCCTATCGGCTCAACAAGAAGTGAAGAGCCGTGGCGACAGCGACGACCTGGACGAACCAGAGAGTGTATGCCCGCACGTGGTACACGACCGGTGAGGAGGTGAGCCTTCGACGGCAGTTGAAGCAGAGGGATGGGTGACTAAGCCTGTTCATGCGGCGAGGATAACACGGTTCTGAAATCTTACTCAAGCGTAAACTGCAACGCCACGAGCGCCTGAGTCGGCCATACTTGCCTGCCGTGCATCAGTCTTCTCCATAGGCCGGTAGCTTGCGCATAGCAGCGACGAAGCTCGACGCCAGGGCGGTCTCGAACTGCTCGCGCTCGGCTTCTCGACCTCTGGCGTTGCTCGGGAGCTTGAGCGGGCCAAGTCGGTTCGCCTCACGCTCATCCGGATCTCCTGGACGGGCTGGTTTTTGGTTTCACTGTTGCTCATAACACTTCTCCTTTCGGTATCCTTCGACTAAGTGTCCATCACCTGGTCTGCCCCTGTTATGGCCTGGCAGCCCGAGCGTGTGCGCTATCTCGTGGAGCGGCGAAGGACACCGGGACCGTTTGGATTCCGATCGTGTGTTGGGTTCGACCTCCGAGCGCGACGTGCTCGAAGGTTCGCGTCGCCACGGACGCAGGACTAGGCGCGTCTCAGTGCGGAACCGGGCAGTTGATCTTCGTGTGGGGTGACCTCGGGGTGGTGCGTGACCGAATTCGTCCGGATATTCTTCGTACTACATTTCCGGGCGAATCAGCACTACATCGGGCGATTTGGCGTCCCGCCGACTAACGAGGATCGCCGTTCTGAGTGCGTGAGGGCCGTTTTTGGGGAGGCGATGTAGTGGGTCGTTCCATTGGCAACGTGACGCTCTACCACTGAGCTACACCCGCAAATGCGGTTTTTTTCCGCATCTTACTACTTTTCTTCGCGGCCTCGTACTACAATTCCTTGAGGCGACAGCCGTTACCGCTGAGCGACGGCGTCGTACCAGAGGTTGGGACGATGGACAAGCATCGAAAAGCACGGGTTCCAAAGCTCAAATTTGTACTGGTTCAGCGTGAATTGGACAATCCGCCCGTTGTGTTACGCAACTCCCCGGCACACGCGTGACCAGGGTCTTGGTTCTCATCCTTGCCTCCGGCGGGAGTGCTCGGCCTCGGGTCGGGAACTACCGGGGGCCGCCCCTTCCGTCTGAGGGCGACCGCCCGACTCCGATGCCCACGACGCCGAGCCGAACAAACGCCCGTTGGGCGCCAACGCGAACGACGCTCGCATGGCTTGGCGACGCTGACGACGCAATTCACGGGCGGCAGCGAGCTTGCGATCACGTTCGGCATGGATCGTCTCGGCTCGGCCTTCGAGCTTGTCGCGCGGCGTGACGTAACCGATGGCACTGTGCAAACGCTTCGTATTGTAGCGGATCACAAAATCGGAGACGGCCCGCCGGGCGTCATCGAGCGTCGAGGGCGATGCCGGACGCACACACTCCGTCTTCAACGACTTATGCCAACGCTCGATCTTTCCATTGCTCTGCGGGTAATACGGCGAAGTCCGCACATGCGTCATACCACAGATGCGGATGATTGCCTTGAAGTCGTTGGCGATGAACTGCGGGCCGTTGTCCGAGATGATCCTCGGATGCGTGTCGGGGAAGGCCTCACGACCGCGCTGCAAGATGATCTCGATGTCCCGTTCCTTCATCGCTTCACGAATCTCCCAGTGCACGATGGTCCGGCTGAAACCGTCCAGGACACTGCACAGGTAGTAGAACGTGCCACAGACATTGATGTACGAAACGTCCACATGCCAGTGTGCGTGGGCACCGACCGGCTGATGGAACCCGGTTCCCTTCTTCGAGGGCTTGCGATTCCACGACGCCATCAGCCCGGCGTCTTTGAGCACGCGGTACACGCTGGCCGGACTGGCTGCGACGACGTCGGCGTCCATCATCATGTACGTCAAACGTCGATATCCCTCGCCGGGATGCTCCCCGGCGTAGTCCACGATGGCTCGCTTCTCTGAGTCTTCGAGCCAATGATCGCGAGGCACCTGCGCGTTGTGTTCGTTGACCTTTCCGTAACGAGACTTCCATGTGTAATACTTGCTCCGGCCGATGCTCAGCCAGCGGACCGAGCATCCCTGAATCCAACGGCAGTGCCATTCGGGATAGTCCGCGGTTTCCCCCGGTCTCCCCGGTTTCCGGGACACTTCCCGCGCCGGTTGAGTTTCACGGCTGCCATGCAGTCGATCGCCGCCAGCTGGATGGTGGTTGTCTTGACCGAAGATTGCGCCGCCGCGATCCTGATCGGGCGCACCGGCCTCACCACATTGTGGGCAATCGTCCGAATCGCGTGAAGCCGCGCGCGGTGAAGCGGCGACCGACACCACACGACTTACTCACCAAGCCGCGCGACCGAGCCCGCGCCGAACTACTCAAGGAGAAATCGCCATAGACATCACGGAATCAGCGGCAGTGCCGTTCGTTCTTAGTTTTGGGGTGTGTTTGGGGGAGGAGACGGATTGGCGATGGAGATTGACGTGCGCGAAGCGCCTCTGCGATCTCTGCGTCTCTGCGGTGAGTTCTCTTTT
>JAJDDS010000024.1 GCA_029260195.1 Phycisphaerae bacterium | reverse complement strand
TTTGAAAGGGGGTGGCGGGATTCCTCGGGCGTTGCGGCTGCCCGGAACGAAGGGTTGGGAATCCGAGCGTTCGAGACACGGCGGAGTTGATTGTAACTCGTTTTTCATTAAGACGTTAGATGTCGTTCGGCGCGTCTCGGGGTGCGTGTCGGGATACGCCGATAGGATGCGACATTTCAGCAGTTACGGCGATTTGGGTTGTATTTTTTGCGTTTGACAGGTCGAGGAACTTTTCTATACTTGCCGGGCTCTCGGCCAATCGGTTGGCTGTGGAGAAAGACCCAACCCGTTGCGGATTCCGCATTTGCGGGCATTCTCGGCCCCTGGGCGTCACGCTGCGGCGGAGGTTGCGCAGATCGGGGTGTGCCCGGAGATTCCGATTGGGCGCGTGTGACGGGAGGTGCGAGGCATTCTCGCGACCGCCGAGGCGCTGCTGTGGCTCAGTTGGTAGAGCGCGTCCTTGGTAAGGACGAGGTCACGGGTTCGAGTCCCGTCAGCAGCTTCGCACGCTGTGGTCGCGATATGCAGGGCGGCTGTCATGTAATTGGTGGCCGCGAAGTGACCGTCGATCTCGGTTGATGATTCGCATGTTGACAGATTAGATGTCGGCGAGTCGCCTGTCGGGTGATGAAGAATATAGAAACGATTTTCCGCGGCCTGAGACGAATCACAGGACGAGCAAGAGTGGAGGATAACAGACGAGATGGCTAAAGATGTATTCGAGCGAACCAAGCCACACGTCAACGTTGGTACGATCGGTCACGTTGATCACGGCAAAACGACGTTGACGGCGGCGATCGCGACGGTTCAGGCCGGCAAGGGCCTGTGCCAGGCGATCAGCTACGACGAGGTTGCGAAGGCTTCGGAGTCGCAGGGGCGTCGCGACGCGACGAAGATTCTGACGATCGCGACGTCACACGTGGAGTATGAGACGGACATCCGGCACTACGCGCACATCGACTGTCCAGGCCACGCGGACTACGTGAAGAACATGATCACGGGCGCGGCGCAGATGGACGGGGCGATTCTGGTGGTGTCGGCTGCCGACGGCCCGATGCCGCAGACGCGGGAGCACATCCTGCTGGCGCGTCAGGTGAACGTCCCGTACATCGTGGTGTTCTTGAACAAGTGCGACTTGGTTGACGACCCTGAACTCTTGGATCTGGTCGAACTGGAGGTTCGGGAGTTGCTGTCGAAGTACGATTTCCCGGGTGATGACGCGCCGGTGATTCGCGGAAACGCGCTGGGTGCGTTGACGAATCCGAAGGACGAGGCTGCGAACAAGTGCATCGCGGAGTTGCTTGACGCGGTGGACTCGACCGTGGCGGAGCCGGAGCGGATTCTCGACAAGCCCTTCCTGATGTCCATCGAGGACGTGTTTAGCATCAAGGGGCGTGGGACGGTCGGCACGGGACGTATCGAGCGTGGGCAGATCAAGGTCGGGCAGGATGTCGAAATCGTCGGCTTGATTCCCGAGCCGCGGAAGACGGTGGTTACGGGCGTCGAGATGTTCAACAAGTTGCTCGACGAGGGGATGGCCGGCGACAACGTCGGGTGTCTGCTTCGCGGCGTGGGGAAGGAAGAGCTGGAGCGTGGCCAGGTGTTGGCTGCTCCGGGCACGATCACGCCGCACACGAAGTTCGAGTCCGAGGTGTACGTCTTGACGAAAGAGGAGGGGGGGCGTCACACGCCGTTCTTCAATGGATACCGGCCGCAGTTCTACTTCCGCACGACGGATGTGACTGGTTCGTTGAATCTCCTTGGCGGTGTCGAGATGTGCATGCCCGGTGACAATATCACGATGATGATCGAGTTGGGCAAGCCGATCGCGATGGAGCAGGGGCTGCGATTTGCGGTTCGCGAGGGCGGGCGCACGGTCGGGTCTGGCGTCGTGAGTAAGGTGTTGGAGTAACGGACGTGACGGTTTGGCGGCTCGGCGATATTCGTCGGTGATCCGCGGCCGATCGGGAAGCAGCGATGGCGAAAGCTCAGAAACGGGAATATGTATGGCTTCAGTGCATGGAGACGGGCGACTTGAACTATCGCACGACGGTGAATGTTCAGGGCGGAGTCCCGAAGTTGCAGCTGAAGAAATACAGCCCACGTCTGCGTAAGCGGACGATGCACAAGATCAAGCGTAAGTAGGTCAGCTCGTCGACGATTTGGAGCCGCCCGGTTTTAGGAGCGTAGCTCAATTGGCAGAGCACCGGTTTCCAAAACCGGCGGTTGGGGGTTCAAGTCCCTCCGCTCCTGGTCGGTGATGCAACCGGTTGGCCGCACGTGCGTTTGGCCGGGTTGGTTTTCGGGAGGGCGAAACACGCCCACCGAGGTGCAGGAAATGTCAAGACCGGATAGAGCATCCGACGGCCCTGAGGATTCGATTGGCGGGTTGGCGACCGCCGACGCCGGCCGTGGGACCGAAGATTCGTCCAAGAAGACGGGAGGACGTCGCGTGTCTGAAACAGGTGCCTCGGATGCGTTGCCGGTCCGCCGGCCGGGCGGAGAGTCGCGTTTTTTCGAGATCTACAAGCCCGGCCAGGGGTATTACACGCGAATGTGTACCGCCATCGGAGGCGGCGTTCTGATCCTCGGCGCGGGGAATTTCATTTTCGATCAAATGGCAGTCTACCAAACCGACGCTCAGTGGACACTGTGGCTTCGTGTTGGGATTCCGACCCTGGTGGTCGTGGGGCTTGGTTTGCTGTTGTACTGGCTGGTGGGGGTGAAGCGTGGGGCGTGCGATTTCCTCATCGCGACCGAAGGGGAAATGAAGAAGGTGAGTTGGTCGAGCCGCAATGAGCTGATTGGCTCGACCAAAGTCGTGATCGCGACGACTCTGTTTTTGGCCATTCTGCTGTTCGTGGTCGACATGTTCTTCATGAAGTTTTTCTCGTTCATTGGTGTTCTGGAGACTGCGACATGACGGCTGAAGAGTCTGCGTCGCAGCCGACGACCGCGCCAATCACCGCGCCGGGCAAGCACTGGTACGTCTTGCGTGTGGCATCGAACAAGGAGGATCGCGTCCGCGATTCTCTTGAACGCAAGGTGACGATCGAGGGGCTGGAGGAGCGTGTCGGGCGGATTCTGGTACCGACGGTCAAGGAGCGTCGGATCAAGGCGGGCCACATGAAAGTGACGGAGCGGAAGCTGTATCCGGGCTACGTGTTCGTTGAGATGGCGACCGAGGATGACGGATCGGTGCATGAGGACGTCTGGTTCACGATCAAGGAGTCTTCGGGTGTGGGAGATTTCATCGCGTCGGCGGGCAAGCCCATTCGGATGCCGGACCACGAGGTCGTGATGATGTTGGCTGCGTGTCAGAAGCCTGAGGAAGAGCCGGGTCTGAGCGGGATGGACCTTCGGAAGGGCAACCAGGTGAAGATCACCGAGGGGAGCTTCGAGAATTTTGAGGGGACGGTGGACTCTGTTGACGAGCGCCGTGGAATGGTGACGGTGGTCTTGGAAGTGTTTGGTCGTTCAACTCCAGTCGAGATCGAGTACTGGATGTTGGAGAAGCAATAGCGGCGTTCCGGCACCCGCGTGACGGGTTGGATCGAGGAATTGTCTTGGCAAAAGCAAAAAAAGAAGTAAAGGCGACGATCAAGCTGCAGGCCCCCGGTGGTCAGGCGACTCCATCGCCGCCCATCGGTCCGGCGCTGGGTCAGCATGGCGTGAACATCGGCCAGTTTGTTCAGCAGTTTAACGCGTCGACGGGTCATTTGAACGGCATGCCGGTGACAGTGGTCATCAGCGTGTACGCGGATCGGTCGTTCACGTATGAAGTTAAGAGCCCGCCGGCTGCGGTGCTTTTGAAGGATGCCGCCGGCCTGGCGAAGGGGAGCGGCGTTCCTCATCGTGACAAGGTGGGGACCGTGACGTCGGCGCAGGTGCGTGATATCGCGGAGAAAAAGTTGGCGGATTTGAACGCCCGGACGGTGGAGGCTGGGATGCTTCAGATCGAGGGGACGGCGCGTTCGATGGGCGTCGAAGTAGTTGGTTAGTGACAGCCGGCGAGGTCCGGCGGAGAATGGATATGCCGCGCGATAGTGTACGTTACCGGAAGCAGATGGAGATAGCGGCCGGTTTCGACGGTCCGGCAACGGTCGAAGACGGAATCGGCCGGATCAAGCAGTTCGCGGCCGTCAAGAGCGACCGCGGCTACAAGAATGGTCGCAAGCGCAAGGGGATCGATCAAATGGTGGAGTTGGTGCTTCACCTCGGGATTGATCCGAAGCAGGCGGATCAGATGCTGCGCGGTGCGCTGTCGCTGCCCAAGGGGACCGGGCGGTCTCAGCGCGTGATCGCGTTTTGCGACAGTTCGATGGCGGAGGCAGCCAAAGCTGCGGGGGCAGTCGAGGCTGGCGCGGATGAGTTGGTCGACAAGGTGAGCAAAGGGTGGATGGACTTCGACGTGGCGGTGGCGCATCCACAAATGATGGGGAAGGTCGGGAAACTGGGTCGCGTTCTTGGCCCACAGGGGAAGATGCCGTCTCCGAAGGCTGGGACGGTGACGCCGGACGTCGAGACGGCGGTTCGAGAGTATTCGGCTGGCAAGATCGAGTATCGGAATGACTCCGGCGGGAACATTCACATGCCGGTGGGGAAGGTCAGTTTCTCGGCGGACGATCTGAAGGAGAACATCGAGGCCGTGGTGTCGCACATCACGAAAATAAAGCCTCCGGGGGCGAAGGGGCACTACATCAAGCGTGTGTGCATTTCGGCGACATCGACGCCATCGGTAACATTGTCCGTCGGCTAGCGCGCCGTACCGCGAATCAAGGTGAGACCAATCCATGAGTAAACAGCTCAAGACGTTGATAACAGAGTCCCTTCAGTCCCGTTTCGAAGGGGTGGACGAAGCCTGCGTGGTGGACGTGACCGGACTGAGCGTCGAGCACACGATGGCGGTTCGGAATACGCTGTCGACCAAGGAAATGCGGCTGATGGTTGTCAAGAACAGCCTGGCGCGTCGGGCGTTCGTCGGAGGACCACTGGCGCCGCTGGGGCGGGATCTGCGCGGTCCTTGCGCCTTCGTGACGGGTAGTGGCTCTGTGATCGATGTCGCTCGGGAGATGGTGGATCTCGCAAAAACGTATCCGGCGATTACCCTCAAGCGCGGAATTCTAAGCGGCGACAGCGAAGTGACCGAGGTTGCCGCCTTGGCGAAGCTGAAGGGCAAGGCAGAGTTGATGGGTGAAATCGCTTGCTTGCTGGCGTCGCCGGGTCGGGCGATCGCGGGTTGTCTGTCGTCACCGGCGGGCAAGATCGCGGGGTGCTTGAAGGCGATGGCGGATTGCGGGGAGGAATCGTAGTCGAGGGGAAATGGTAACTGCGGTAATTGCCGCGACGTGGATCGACTGGTCCGCCCGTCCGGGCGGATGAAATGGCGTTGTGTTGGCGCCGCCTATCGGTCCGGCGGTTGAAGATACGAGGAGTGTCGAGTCATGGCGGAAGCACCTGCGAAGGAATTCAGCGCGGAGATTACGAAACTTGCCGAGCAGTTGGTGGCGTTGCCGATCAAGGAGGCTCAATCTCTGGTTGACTGCTTGAAGGACGTTCACGGTATCGAGCCCGCGGGCGGCGGTGTGGTCGTGGCTGCCGGGGGCGGGGGTGGTGAGGCTGAGGCGGCTGAGGAAAAGACGTCGTTTGACGTGATCCTTGCCGCTATCGGCGACAAGAAGATTCAGGTGATCAAGGCGGTGCGTGCGGCTACGGGGCTCGGTTTGAAGGAAGCCAAGGAACTGGTGGATAGCGCCCCGAAGGCGGTGAAGGAAGGCGTTTCAAAGGAAGATGCCGACAAGCTGAAGGCTGATCTGGAAGAAGCCGGCGCCGCGGTAGAGATCAAGTAGCGCCGTTCGATGGTGCTGTTCCGGCGTGTCCGAGCGTAAATGCGCTGCCCGCTTTCGCGGTCGCATCGCGGTAAATCGGGCGCCGGAGTTCGAGAATTCGTCCGTCGTTGAGCGGGACAGGCTGATTGCGCTGCCGGTGGTGGCGTTGGGGCGTTGTGGTGGTGCGCCCTTCGGGACGATCAGTCCAACAGATAGCTCATACGGCGGAGACAAGTCCCCATTTTGAACTAGCTGGGCTTTACGTCTCGTTGGCGCGCGCGCGGTTTTCGCGTGAGCCCCGGCGGTGTCGATTCGTTGTCCGCATGGCGGCGAGAAAGGGATGGTAGCCATGAAAAACGGCGTGGCGGTCCGAAATTTCGGAAAACTTGGCGACGCGATACCGATTCCGGATTTGATTGATATTCAGACGGAATCGTATCGGGAGTTTCTGCAGGCGGCCACAGCGCCGACCAAGCGGGAAGGCCGGGGGCTGGAGGCGATCCTGCGTGAGTCGTTCCCGATGGAGAGCTACGACGGGAGCATGTCGCTGCACTACGTCACCTACGAGCTCGGGAAGGCGCGTTACTCGCCGGACGAATGCCGCCAATTGCGTTTGACGTACGGGATGCCGTTTCGCGTCCGTCTTCGCCTCATGCGGAAGGACCACGACGAGATCCAGGAGGATCTGATCTACATCGGCGAGCTGCCGATCATGATCGGCGGCGGGGAGTTCATCATCAACGGAGCTGAGCGCGTCATCGTTTCGCAGCTTCACCGATCGCCCGGTGTGGACTTCGTCAAGGACCAAGCGGAGGGGGACCGGGCGTTTCACGCCTGCCGGATCATCCCGGAGCGTGGCAGTTGGATCGAGGTGAACGTCACGAAGAAGGACGTTCTGGCGGTCCGGATAGATCAGTCGAGCAAGATCGCCGCCACGACGTTCGTTCGTGCGATGGACGAGGTTTACGGGACGGACGAAGCGATCGTCAAGGCGTTCCACAAGACGAAGATGGTGAAGGCGGCGCAACTGAAGCCGGAAATGTACAGCGTCACGACGATCGTGGACGAGGATTCCGAGGAGGAGATCGTCAAGGCGGGGTGTCAGTTGGGTGACGCGGTGACGCGGCTTCAGGAATCTGGGGTGGGCAAACTTCAGGTCATCGAAGACGTGAGCGACCCACTGATTCTGAATACTTTGGCGGAAGATAGCACGCGATCGCACGAAGAGGCGTTGCTGAAAATCTATGGCCGGTTGCGGCCGGGGAACCCGCCTCAACTCGACAAAGCCCGCAAGCTGTTCCAAGAGAAGTTCTACGACGACAACCGGTACCGGCTGGGCAAGGTGGGGCGTTTCCGCCTGAACCGGAAGCTGGAAACAAAGGTCGACGATTCGATCATGATCCTGCGCGTGGAGGACGTGATCGCCTGTGTGCGCTATCTGCTGCTGCTTAGGACGGGCGAGTCTAAGTTCGAGGTGGACGACATCGATCACTTGGGCAACCGGCGTTTGCGGACGATCGATGAGCTGGCTGCGGACGAGATTCGCAAGGGGTTCCTGAAGC
>JAJDDS010000230.1 GCA_029260195.1 Phycisphaerae bacterium | reverse complement strand
ACTGGCGGGCAAGCCGCCTGGCACCCGTCTCACACGATGCCCCAAGAAATGGCCACACGCTGGTGGGATCAGTTGATTGTGGGGGTTTTTGTAGGGGTTCGCGGGCGGCGTGCGTACTCAATGAACGGGCGAAGCGCGTCGGCGAGCGTTTTTTCGTCGATTCGGGTGACGATCTTCAGGCGACGGTCAAGCGTGTCGGATTCACCGGGGTAGCGGATTCGGGGCATTAGTCGATCCAGTTGTTCAGCGGGGTCGAGATGGGCTTCGTAGATCATGTCGTCGTCCGGCGTGAGTTGGTCGGCGATTTCGAAGGGGTAGCGGATGTCGAGGCGGTCCAGGGCGTATCGTGTGCGTCCGAACGGTCCGAGGCGGAGGGTGAGGCCGTCGCTGTCGGCGACGATGCCGACCCAGGCTGGCCAGAGGGCAAGGGTGAGCCACTTAAGTCCGTGGTAGGTTAGCACAAGTCCGGCGGCTGCGATCGGGATCATTGCGACGGCGAGGCTGTAGTCGGCGATACGATTCGATACGGCGGAGGGTCTGAAGTTAAGCCACTGCATGACTCCGAGGACGGCGAGGATCATCATGACGCCCGGTGTCATTCGCATGATGGCTCGCTCGGCAGCCATGGTACGGGGAATCCCTATTTTGACAGGCGCCAGCCCGGTTTCGTGGGTCATTTCGGCCATTTCGCCCTGTTGGGGATCGCCCCCGAATTCACTTGCGCGAGCACTTCGTTGCCCGGCGGGGGCCGAGGTGCGTTCGTGTGTCGGCGTCGGCCGACGGTCGCGGCTGTTGACTTTCCCGTTGCCGACTGCCTACCATCGTTCAGACATTCCATCAAGGAGTGAGACGTAGCATCGGGCCGAACATTGGGTCCGCGCCGGGCGCCAGAATGGATCATGAGTTGAAAACGAACTCCGGGGCGAGTGGGCGCGACGACTTGGGCGGCGTGCTTGTGGACGCGTGCGCCCCGTTCCTGTGCGACAAGGACGAAGCCGGCCTGCTTGGGTATTTGCGCAGGTCGTGGACGATCGGCGAGCTTGCCGGGCTGCTACAAGGGTCGGATTCGACGGTCGGACGGGTTGCGGCCTACGCTCTTGGGATTATCGGCGGTCCGGTGGCGGTGATGCCGCTGGCCCGTGCGCTGTACCACGACAACGCGGCGATCGTGGCGGCAGTGGAGGATGGGCTTTGGCGCATTTGGTTCGACGAATTCGGCGTGGGTGTTCGGCGCGAGTTGCGGCGGGCTGCGGCGCTGATCGGAGACGGCCGTTATTCGGCGGCCTTGGGGATTCTGGGGGATGTCGTGGCGCGGCATCCGAACTTCGCGGAGGCCTACAATCAGCGAGCGATAGCCCGTTGCCTCGGTGGTGACCATGTGGGGGCGGTGGCTGACTGCAAGGCAGCGGTCGCTCTGAATTCGAATCACTTTGGTGCTCAGGCGGGGATGGGGGACAACCACGCGCAGCTTGGGCAGTACCACGAAGCGTTGACGTGCTATCGCGCGGCGCTCAAAATCCACCCGCGGATGGCGGGCGTCCGCCAGTCGATGCGTCGCGTCAAGGCGATCAGCCGATCCCCTTATCGCGTGTCCTGAATCTGGTGCGGTCCGTGGCATGCGGTTGGTTTTTGATGTGGCGTGGGGTGTGGCCATACTTGGTGGCAGCTGAGCATTCGTCCTTCCAAACATCAAGGCATTGGGTGGCAGGCAGCTTTCCTGCCCGTGTTTTCGCGACCGAGTCGTGCCAAGCACTGGCAGGCAATCCGCCAATGGCAGCGGTCTCACACGATGCGACAAGAAATGGCCCCCGGCTGTGGCGTGCTTGGTCTTGCGGGGCAGACGTCCGCCAACTACACTCCGTGCGAGTCTTGCCGAGGGGTTTTCCCCTTCAGGGAGCGTGGAGAGCGGTTGAGTCCGCTCCGGTGGGCGAGTTTGCGGAACGGTTTGGCGGAATGTGCACCGGTTCTCTCAAATGATTGCTTGCCGATGACAATCTGACCGGGACCTGCTAGGTTATCCGCCGTGGTCGCGGGCCGCGCCGTTGGGGGCGAACCGCCGCCGCCCGTACGGAAGAATCATTCGGCGCGCGCCTTCGAGTGGCATACTTCCCCGCGATCAAACCGTAGGAGAGTTTTTTGTGACACCATCCCGTAACCGCACCCCCGCGGCACACTCGTTGGCGGTGATCATCCTTGCGATCGTCGTCATGCGGGCGTCCGCCCAGGATAGCCCGCCGAGCGCGGCGGAGCAGCTCCAGTCGGCTGTGCAGTTGTTCAACGAAGGCGACCATGTCGGCGCATTGCACAGTCTGAACCAGATTGCCGTTGGCCGTCTCGACGATGCGGGCCGAACGACGCATGAGGATTACCTCCGGCGGGCGTCGGCCGCGGTGTCGATGTTTCAAAAAGCGGAGACGGATTTCGAAGCAGGCAGTCTGGCGCTGTCGGATGGTCGGCGCGACGACGCGCTGGGCCTGTTTCGGGCTGTGGTTGAGAACGAATTCGCGGCGAACCTGACGCGCCGTGCTGCGGAGTCGGAACTCGCGAAGGCCGATCCGGCCCGGGGTGTCGCGCCGCGGCAAGGTGAATCTACGGACGCGGTCTCGCCAGATCTTGCACGGCAGCGCCAACACCTACGGGCGCGCGTGCTTACGCGCGACGCGGTCATGGCTGTCGAGGGTGGTGAGTTCGCCGAGGCCGAACGGCTGTTCCACAAGGCGTTGCAGCAGGTTCCGGGTTATCCGGAGGCGGTTGACGGTCTGGAACAACTCCGGACTCGCGATCGCGCCGCTCACGACGCTCGATCGCTCATCGAGCGGATCAAGGAGCGGAACGCCATTGCGTGGCAGCGGACCGTCTCGACCTATCGTGCCGCGGAACGCGAGATACGCGATTACGTCCTTGGGAACCGGTTTGAAGAGGCTGCGCAGACGGTGCTCCGCGCGAAGCAGATTATCGAAGCCGGTAAGAGTTTTGCGGATCCGGTGGGGCGATATCAGGCGCTGATTCACGAGGTCGAAGCGCTCTCGAAGTACGTCGATGACGAGGATCGCCGGTTCAATGAGCAGGAAGTCGCTCGCCAGCGTGGTGAAGCCCGTCGGGAACAGGTTGAGCGTCTCCGGCGTACGCAACGCAACAAGCAGGAGCGTATCAACAGCCTGATGACGCAGGCGATCCAGCATCGCGACGACGGTGACTTCTCGTCCTCGATCAATGTTCTCCGGCAGATCGTCGCCATCGACCCGACGAACGACAACGCGCGGTGGCTTAAGGAGATCGTCGAGGATCAGCAGGCGTTCGCCATCCAGCGCGAGATTCGCGATGAAACGAGTCGGCAGACGCGCGACGTTCTGATCGACACGACGCGGAGCAAGATCCCGTGGTGGCAGGATATCACGTATCCGAAGAACTGGCTGGAGATCATTAACCGCCCCTCCCGCGCTCGCCCGGGGAGCGAAGGTGGGCGTCCGATTGATCCCAATCTTCAGTCGAATCTCGACCAACCGGTCCGAATCGATTTCGACCGTGAGCCATTCGAGCAGGTGATTGAGCACCTGGCGTCCGCGAACGGGACCAATATCTCCGTTTCGTGGTCTGATTTGAACGCAGCCTCTATCGACCCGAAGACGCCTGTGACGCTGAAGTGGCCGAATCCGGTTCCGATGCGGACGGCGTTGAGCGAGATTCTGGACCAAGTGGGCGGTGGACGGGCGGATCTCGGGTACCGCGCCGGCGAGGGCATCGTTAAGGTCGCGACGCGTGAACTTCTCGACCGGACGGTGTTCGAGGAGGTGTACAATGTCAGTGACCTTTTGATGCCGGTCCCGGATTTCACCGATGCTCCGACGATGGATCTGACCGATTCGGCGTCTTTCGTCGGACGCGGACAGTCGCTTCCCACCGGGGCTGGCTCGGGTCAGTCTATTTTTCCGTCGGAGTATGGGGAGGCGTCTGAAGAGGTGATCGAGGATGCCGCCGACGCGTTGATCTCGCTGATTCGGCAGACGATCAATCCGGACAGTTGGCGCGCGAACAACGGTGACGTCGGATCGATCACGGAAATCAACGGTCAGTTGGTCATCACTCAGACGCCGACCGGACATGCCCGCGTGGGCGGGTTGCTGTCGAAGCTTCGGGAGCAGCGGGCGATTCAGGTCGCGTTGGAGGCACGGTTCATCACGGTTCAGAGCAACTACCTTGAAGAGATGGGGATGGACTTGGACATCATCCTCAACGCGGGTAACGCGGGTTTTGATTTTCTTCAGGGCAGTGGCGGGAACATTCTGGCGGATCCGGTGCTCGGTTCGCGGTTGCTGCTTCCGCGGTCGTTTTCGCGGCTCGGATTCACGCCTGGCACGCCGGGTGTGGGTACAGCGCTGGCGGGGGGTGCTGCTGGGTTGACGCAACCGTTTAACTCGCCGGGGCTCGTTCCGACGCGGGGCAACAGTTCGATCGGTGGGACGAGCGGTACTCCGGTTCCGTTGATCAACAACATTCTGCAGTTCACCGATCCCGGAAGGCTGACGAGCGATCTCCCCGGTTCGTTCGCTGGAAACCCGACGCTTCAGCCGGCGCTCAACATTTTTGGGAGCTTCCTCGATAACATTCAGGTCGACTTTTTGGTTCGGGCGACTCAGGCTGACTCGCGTACGAGCATTATCACCGCGCCGCGTCTGGTCCTGTTCAACGGGCAGCGTGCGTGGGTGGCGGTCGTTAACCAGCAGTCGTTCGTCAGTTCGCTGCAGCCGATCGTGGATGCGACGGGGCAGGCTCCTTTGATTAGCACGATCGAGACGGGTGCGGTGCTCGACGCGCAGGTGACGGTGTCAGCGGATAAGCGGTATGTGACGATGACGTTGCGTCCTTCGGTGGGTCGACTGCTCGGGATTCAGACCTTCGCATTCAGTACGGGGGCGGCGGCAGGTGAGGGTGCGTTTGTTCAACTCCCGAACATTAGTCGCCAGGTGCTCCGTACGACGGTGACGGTTCCTGACGGCGGTACATTGCTCATCGGTGGGCAGAAACTCGCGGGGGAGATCGAGGTCGAATCCGGTGTTCCGATTCTGTCGAAGATCCCGGTTTTGAAGCGGCTTTACTCGTCGCGGACGTTGGTCAGGGACGAGCAAGTTCTGCTCATTCTCATCAAGCCGAAGATTATCATTCAGTCGGAAGCCGAGCAGGAAGCGTTCCCCGCGTTCGGCCAGAGGTAGGGTCATGTTGCGCTCGAGCGTGTTTGATCGCTCGACGGTTTTGGTCTGGACGTTGGCTGCGATCTTGGCGGGTGGGGCGCACCCATCGAGCGCCGGCGATCCATCGCGCAAGACCGGGGTGGTCGATTACGCGCCACACGTTCGGATTGACTGGTCGCGTGGCCAGGTGGAGGTCGACGGGCGTATCGTGCTTCGTGAGGGCTCGCTCGAGCTATTCGCGTGCTCGCCGCAGACTCGTGAACATGAGAGCATTGTCGCGATCGGCGCACGTCCCCAACGGGTGTACGAAGCACTGGGCCTCTTGGGCGTCACTCCGGGGCATCCGGTACGTTTGGTGCCGGGGACCGAACGGTGGGAAGCTGCGACGGGCGACGCGTTGCGCATCGAGGCGCGATGGGAGCGGGAGGGGCATTCGCACGCTGTGGATATTGGCGAGTGGATGCGGGACGTCGGTACGGGGCGGCCGCTACCCCCGGGGATATGGCGATTCGCCGGTTCCACCCGCGACGCACGCGGTAATCTAACGGCGGATGCGGACGGAACGGTTGTGTGCGTTGTGGACTTTGCGTCCGCCCTCATCGCTCTTGCGGAAATGAAGACGGCGTCGAACGATGCGCTTTGGGTGCGGGCTCACGCTTCCGCGATCCCCCCGATCGACACACGCGTGACATTGGTCATTTCGCGGGTCGAAGCGGCTGCGTTCGAGGTGCGCGTCGACGCGGGCGGGACGGTGTTTCATAACCACAAGTCCGTTCCCATGGAACGACTGATCGATCGTATCGAACGCTTCGAGCGCGACCACGAGCGGACGCGGATCGTGATCCATGTCGATTTCGGCGCGACGCCGGTCGTCGTGGAGCGTGTGAGAGACTCGCTGCGAAAGGCGATTCGGCGCGGCACTCCTGTTTTGACCGCTCCGGCGCCGAATGAGGCCAAGGTTGACCGACCCCCGACGGGGGGCGATAGTGAGCCGCAATGAGCCGCGCCGCACGACATGACGTTTCGGATGCATCGGCGTCCGCCAAGGATCGCGCGCACGACGATGATTGGTTGATTGAGCGCGGACGGGAGATTGTCGATCGTGAATCGACAGCGATCCGGGCTGCGCGTGATCGAATGGGGACTGCGTTCGCCGAGGCGGTGCGGCTGATTCGGGGGAGTTCGGGGCGTGTGGCTGTGACGGGGGTGGGGAAGGCCGGAGATATCGGCAAGAAGATTCAGAGCACGCTTTCGAGCACTGGAACGCCGGCGTACCTTCTGCACCCGGTCGAAGCTCTGCACGGCGACCTCGGGATGATCCGCGCGGGTGACGTGGCGATCGTCTTGACGCGGAGCGGCGCGACCGAGGAACTCTGCCGCCTGATCCCTTCGCTGCGCGAATGCGGTTGCAGGGTCATCCTGCTCACCGCGCAAACGCGCTCGCCATGCGCCGGCCTCTCCGATATCGTCATCGACATTGGCGACACGCCTGAAGCCTGTCCTCTCGGGATGGCGCCGAGCTCGTCCACGGCTGCGATGCTGGCGGTTGGTGACGCGCTCGCGCTGACCGTGATGGAGTTGAAGGACATTCAGCCCGAGCAGTACGCCGCGTTTCATCCTGGCGGGGCGCTTGGGCGCAGCCTGATGCGCGTTCACGAGATCATGCGTACGGGTGAGAACTGCCCGAGGGTCGGACTGACGGACACGCTCCGGGACTACGATCGTGCGGTGCACTCCGCACCGAAGCGCGCCGGGGCGGCGGCGGTAGTTGATGAGAGTGGGAAGCTGGTTGGCATTTTCACACACGGTGACCTCTCACGATTGCTTGGTGAACCGGAGCATCCCGCGGAGCGTCTGCTTCGCGACGTCATGACGGTGGCCCCCCGGTTCGTGCACCGAGACGCGAAGGTGGGTGACGCGATCCGCATCATGCAACCGCTCTCGATCGACGAGCTTCCAGTCGTTGATGACGAGCACCGCGTCGTCGGAATGATCGATATTCAGGATCTGCTGACGCACGGATTCTCCGTCTTCGATGGGTCTTTGTGAATGTGGAATGCGGAATAGCGAGTGGCGACATTGGGGTGGCGAGAGGTCTGTCAGCCGTGGACCGCTCGCTATCGGGCATCGGTCAATGATGGGCTCGCGAAACAGTGGACGTTGTGGTGGGTCTCTGGGCGGCGCTCGATATTGGCTGTACGAGGCGTTCTGCCGCATATTCAGCGAGATTCCTCGCTGCGCTCGGAATGACAATGTTCAGTGTTTCTCGATCGAGGCGGTTGGGTTGGCCGTTCGGCAGTCGCGACTCGGTACGGGTTGTTCTGGGCTTTTGACACTCGATCGCAAGTGATGCTGTTTTCGATCGTCATTCCGGTCTACAACGAACGGGCGACCCTGTTCGAGATTCTGTCGCGGGTTTTCGCGGTTGACGTCGGGATGGACCGTGAGATTATTCTAGTCGACGATGGAAGCACGGACGGGACCCGCGATCTCTATGCACAGGTAGAGACGAAGTGGCCAAACGAGACATTCAAGATCAAGTTGCAGTCGGTCAATAAGGGGAAGGGGGCTGCGCTTCGCGCGGGCTTCGCGTTGACCCAGGGCGATGTTGTCATCGTCCAGGACGCGGATCTGGAATACGATCCGGGTGACTACCCGCGGTTGCTCCGCCCGATTCTGGACGACCGAGCGGATGTCGTGTACGGGTCGCGCTTTGTGGGGAATGACTGTCATCAGGTGGTTGAGTTTTGGCATATGATGGGCAATCGGGCGCTCACGCTCATGTCGAATATGCTGACGAACCTGACGCTGACGGATATGGAGACGTGTTACAAGGTGCTTCGGCGCGAGGTGGTCGACACGTTGGACCTCTCGAGTCAGCGATTCGCGGTTGAGCCGGAGATCACAGCTAAGATCGCGCGGGGCAAATGGCGTGTGTACGAAGTTGGTATCAACTACGCCGGAAGATCGTACGGTGAGGGTAAGAAGATCACTTGGCTTGACGGGTTGGCAGCGCTGTGGGCGATTTTCCGCTTTCGGTTCCTTCAGTAGGGTGGTGCGGTTGGACGTTGACCTCCGCGCCCGCTCGTTGTTGCAAAGGGGGCGACGATTTGTGGGGGGGCAGCGGTTGGTTGGCGTCACAACTCGACGACGGTGACGCGCATCGCTTCTTCGAGCGTGGTCTCTCCGCGGAGGACCTTCTGCATGGCGTCGTGGCGGAGTGTGATGGCGCCGTGTCGCTCGGCGTAGTCGTACAGCACTTCGGTCGACGCCTTGCCCATCACCAACTCGCTCATGCCTGGGTCGAAGGGGACGAATTCGTAGATACCGACTCTATCGTAGTAGCCAGCTCGATTGCATCTTGAGCATCCGGCTCCGCGGAAGATGTCGACGGTTTCGCGCTCGTCGGGCACATTGAGCAGCTTACGCTCTGCGGCGTTCGCCTCCGTCCGCGTCTTGCATTTGGGACATATCCGCCGGACCAATCGCTGGGCCATGACGCCAACGATCGCGCTGGATACGAGGTACGGCTCGCACCCCATGTCGAGCAACCGTGTTAAGGAGCCGACCGCTGAGTTGGTGTGCAGTGTGGCGAAGACGAGGTGGCCTGTGAGCGAGGCTTCGAGGGCGAGGTGGGCGGTCTCCTCGTCGCGGATTTCGCCGACCATGATGACGTCGGGGTCGTGTCTTAGGATGCTGCGTAGTGCGGAAGCGAAGGTCACCCCGTATTCGGTGTCGACCTGGACCTGATTCACTCCGTGGATGTGGTACTCGACGGGG
>JAJDDS010000229.1 GCA_029260195.1 Phycisphaerae bacterium | reverse complement strand
CGCGGCGAGGTGGTCGGCGTGAACACGGCTATCGCAACGAACACGGGGACGTTCAACGGGGTGGGATTCGCGATTCCGTCGACGCGCGTGGTGCAACTGCTGCCGATGCTGGTCAGCGGGGAGCGCATCGTTCGCGGGTTCCTGGGCGTGCGCGTGGCGAATGTGCGCGACAACCGGGAGCACGCCCTGGAGTTGGGCTGGGAGGAGCCACGGGGTGTTTTCATCGTGCCGATGTCCGGAGATTCACCGGCGGCGACGGCTGGTCTGCGAGCGGATGACATCCTGATCGAGATCGATGGACACCCGATCGACACATCGATCGACCTGATGGACACCATCGCTTTGCTCTCCCCGGGGACGGTGGTCAGGATCGGCTACTGGCGCGGCGACGCAGCCAAAACGGCTGATGTTGAGTTGGTCGAGCGCCCGGACGGAATCTGATCCGACGATCGCTTTGAGCTGACGTCCCACTTCCCTGTCATTCCGAACGCAGCGAAGACTCTTGCTGACGCTCTCTTCGCTGCCGGATTCCTCGCCACGCCCGCGATAACAGAAGACGGCGCCTGATAGTCCAACGAACTCCCCATCCTTGTCCGCTGGCAGAATCGCCACCCGATCTAGGATCCCCCCACGTCGGACCGTGAGTTTGAATTGACACCCCCACGCCCCGCGCTATACTGACCCGCGATTCGCTCGTCCGGCGCGGTATTTCCCAGCGGCACGGTCCATTGCGCTTATTTCGAGGGTTGGCTACGATTCATGCCCAATGCGAAGAGACTCGTCTGGGTGGTCGCAATGTTGGCTTGGCCGGCGTGGGCCGTGGGTCAGCCGTCGACGGCGGTGGGGGAAGACGGTAGCAATGCGTTGCTGCCCGCCGGAATCGCGCTGAGCGACGTGCATATCGACGGCCAGCTTGCCTATCTTTCCACGGATGCGGAAGGCGTTCGGGTGATCCACATGGTGGGTGACTTTGCGCTCACAGCCGGCGACCGCCGGGTTTCGGCGGCGCAGGGGATCGTCTGGATGACCCCGCGACGCCACGGGAACCGGGATTACTACTTTCTCGAGGTGTTTCTATATCGCGACGTGCGGGTCGAGGAGCCGGCTGGCACGGTCACGGAGGGGCCTCTGCTCTTCGTGACGCTCTCGGCGGCGGGCAACATGATCGTCTCTGCGGATCGACGAGCGTTCGCCTCCTCCGCGGGCACGACGATCTTCCGTGACGCCGCCGCGGTGCGCGAGCGGGTGCGGTTTGGACGACCGGCGGACGCGGATCCGGCCATCTCCGCACCAGTCACAGTGACGCCCGAGGGGTTCACCGAGCCACCGATCAAACCCGAGTTGATCGTGAACGCGGGCCGGACGCGGATGGGGAAGACGGAGGCTGGCGACACGGTCATCACCTACACGGAGGGGGTGGACCTGTTTCGCGGAGCGGCCGGGGCGACGAACGCGCTGGAGATTCAGGCGGACGCAGCCGTGGTGTTCGTCGGCGGGGGCAGGGGCGACACCGAAGGGAGCATTCCGACCGTGTCGGTCGACGGTGAACTTGGGAACGGGGCGAACTTCGAGGCGGTGTATCTCGAAGGTGACATACGCATGACACTCGGCGATCGAAACGTACGAGCGTCGCGATTGTATTACGACTTGGTTTACGATCGCGCGTTGATTCTCGACGCCGTCGCGCACGCGATCGTGACGGAGCGCGATCTTCCGATCTACTTCCGAGCGGCACGAATCCGGCAGTTGTCGGATCGCCGCTACGTCGCCAAGGACGCCGTGCTGACGACGAGCGAGTTCCATACTCCACACTACCACATCGGGACGAGCCGTCTCGAGTTAAACGACCGAACGCGGCGAACCTACTTCGACCAGCGCGGCGGGCTCGCAAGGGCGAACTACAAGATGGGTCCGGCGACGTTCAATCTCTACAACGTGCCGGTCCTGTTCTGGCCGGGAGCGTCCGGAAAGGTAACGCTGGCGGACTCAGCCATCCGCCGCATCAGTGCCGGATACGACGGGGACTTTGGGTATCGAATCGAGACGAAGTGGGACGTGTTCAGCCTGCTCAGTCTCGAAGCGCCGACCGGTTACACGGCGGACCTCTCGCTCGATCTGTTCACCGATCGCGGTCCAGCGGTGGGCTTGGACGTTGACTACGAACGGGACGATTACTTCGGGACGTTTCTGGGTTACGGCATCGACGACCGCTCCGACGATCACCTGGGGCGATCACGCGACAACGAGCGAGGCGGCGGTTCGCGTGGGCGGGCGACTTGGCGACACCGTCATTACCTCCCCGAAGACTGGCAGCTCACCATCGAAGCCTCGTACATCAGCGATCGCGGGTTTCTGGAGGAGTTCTTCGAGTCGGAGTTTGACGAAGGCAAGCAGCAGGAATCACTGCTCTACGTGAAGAAGCAGCGGGATCATTGGGCGTTCACAGGTTTGGCGCTGTGGCGGCTGAACGACTTCTTCACGCAAACCGAGCGTCTTCCCGACTTCAGTTTCCGGTTCATCGGTCACTCCCTGGGAGACGTTGCATCGTGGTACAGTGAGAACCGCGCTGGATACGTTCGCTACCGCGCAGCCGAGAAGGAACTGTTCCTGTTGCTGCGGGAAGGTCCGGACGGGCCGTCGTCTTCCGCAACTGCTCGGGTTGAGTCGCGCCAGGAACTTACGTTTCCGTTCGGGCTGGGCCCGGTGAACATCGTTCCGTTCGTGTCGCTGCGGGGCAGCGCGTGGGGAGAATCGCGAGATCGATCGTTCTTGTCACCGCGCGGCGGATACGACGGGGATGGCGGTGGGATCGGGCGGCTGTTCGCAACCTACGGCGTTCGTGCTTCGACGTATTTCGCACGTGTGTTTCCCGGCGTTCGCAACGAGCTGATGGACCTCAACGGATTACGGCATGTGATCAAGCCCGAGGTCGTCGCGTGGGCGTCGCATTCCAATCGCGACCCGGCGGATCTGTTCCCGTTCGACGAGGGTGTCGAGCGGATTGACGATTTTGACGGCGTTCTGGTTGGAGTGCATCAGCGCCTGCAGACCAAGCGCGGCGCGTCCGACAAACGGCGCGTAGTGGATTGGATTACACTTGACGTCGACCTTGGACTGTTCAACAACGGGGCGGGGGACTACGTGACGAACGGATTCGTGTCGTTCTCGCGGCCCGAAGACAGCATCCCGCGGAATTTCATCAACACGGCGCTTAACTGGCGCATCAACGACTCGACGCTTATCCTGGGCGAGATGAACTACGATCTAAACGACGGCGAAGTTGATCGGCTGGACCTCGCATTGCAGGTCGATCGAACGCCGCGGTTCAGTTACGGGTTGGACTATCGGTTCATCGAGGAAACCGATTCCAATCTCCTCGGGTTTGAGTTGAATTACCGCGCGGATGAGAAGCACGCATTCGCCGTACGTGAGCTGTTCGACCTCGAGCGGGGTCGGACGCACGACTTCTCCGTAACCTACATTCGCAAGTACCCACGCTGGTACGTCGCCCTCGTCTTCGAACTGGACGAGGCTGAGGACAATGCGGGCGTGTCGCTTTCGATCTGGCCGGAAGGACTGCCGCGTGCCGCCGTCGGTGGCCGACGATTCACCGGACTCGCCACATCCACCGCGTTGAATCCTGACGAGTAACCCTCGAACACGTCATCGGGCCCGTCCAATCAGAAAGTGCCTCGCCATGACGCCAGATGCCGTCTGGAGCGGCGTCCGCTTCATCGTCAATCAGCTTACTTGCGTTTTGGACGGGGTCGTGTGCGGCGTTTTCCGTTGAATGGTTCGATACGCGTGACGTGGAGGGGGTCGCAGAAGACGAATCGCAACGGCACGTCGTCCTTCATCGGTTCGATCGCAATCGCGATTTGCAGTTGCGTCACCAACGCCAACTCGGGATGGGCGACGTCGTAGTGTGAACCGTCCGATATGTGGATCCGGATCGGGACAAACGGCCGGGTGCGTAGATGCTCATAGATCTGTTTCGGACGCATGCCACGCACACGGTACGATCGCCGTTCGCGTGAAGCAAGACGGACCGTCGACCGGACATGACGATGGGTGTGGCCATTTTCCTTGGCATCGTGTGGGCCGGGTGCCACTGGCGGCTTGCCCGCCACTGCTTCGCACGACACCATCGCGAAAACACGGGCACACGAGCCGCCTGGCCCCAAGGCACTTGAAGCCTGGAAGGACGAATTCTCCGCTGCCACCAAGTACGGCCACACCCTTAGACGACTCGAACGTGAGTCGCGCCTGACGTACCCCCTACCCACCGACATGTCGAATCGGTCAGCGTCGATGTTCGCATGTCTGATAAGAATGAGAGAATCGATCACGCACAACTCATGGCGATTCGCCGGGCGTACGCGCGACAGAGAAACGCAAGACAACGCGATCCGCTCCTTGCATGGCTCCTCACCGCCCTCCGGCGGGTCGTGATGACTCCGATCGCGGCGAACGGCATCCGGCGCGCGCATAAGAAAACGGGCCGAAGCGCGACGCGCCTCGGCCCGTTGGTAATCCTATCCCTGACCGACGCGCTACAGCGCCGCCGCCGCCGTCTCGACGATCGTCCGGATCTTGTGCTCAGCCAACAACAGCTTGGCTGACTTGTCGCAGCAAGTCTCGTCCTTGCCGACAACATAGGTGACCTTCTTGCCCTTGCAGCTCTTGGGGCAGTCCACCTTCTTGCCGTCAGCTTTGTACGTCATCTGAACATCGGACACAGCCTTGGCGATCTTCTCAGCCACGTTGCCGGCGGTCTTGTCGCAATCGAAATCAAAACCAGCCAAACGGTACTTAACCGTCGTCTTGGCCTTCTCGGCGACGGCCTTAGCCGATACCGGGCAACGGAACGTCTCGTCGCCGGCGACGAACTGGACCTCGCTCATCTCAGTTGCACGCGTGTCCAGCAATGCCGCCAACGCGACCGTCGCCTCACCGCGATCGCTGTACTTCTCGCCGTCCACGACGAAACTCATCGCGATCTTGCTTTCGTCAGCCTTCGCCGTCGCTGACTTGCTGCACGCGGTCTCGAAATCGCCGACGCGGAAGGTCATGCCCGGAAGCGACGCCATCACCGCATCGATCCGCGACGCACCGGACCCGCTCTTGCCACACTTCTTCGAGCAGGGGCTCTTGCCCGCAACGGTCTTCGCCGAAGCATCGGACTTGCCGCACTTCTTCGAACACGGCGTTTTGTCCGCCACGGTCTTCGCCGACTTCGCACCCTTCGAGCAGCACCCTTTCTTGGCGGGACGATCGCTCTTCACGGCGACCGTCTTGGCATTCTTGGCGCCCTTGGAACAACACCCCTTCTTCGGCGACGCATCC
>JAJDDS010000228.1 GCA_029260195.1 Phycisphaerae bacterium | reverse complement strand
CAATTCTCAAGAAAACACAGATCACCCCTGACGTTATCAAAGTATGAGGAGCGACACACGATGTACGCGCCGACCGAACGAGCTGAAGCTCCTCGAAGAACGCCGCGATTCGCCGTTCTTCGCGGCAGGGGAGTTGTCTGCAAATCAACACTTCCCGGTCTTGGTTGACGACGCAAACGCTGATACTGTGTTTGTGGAGGTCGATGCCGACGTTGTGCATGGTAGGCTCCTTCGGTTGGGGGCACGGGGTTCGAAAACAACGCAAAACCGTGTCCCTACCTCAAGACCAGCCCTCCCGCACCCCGGCTCGACCGCCTGCTTCATAGCATCACCGACCCACCTTCCCCGCCCCCATCACCGATCCACCCCACAACCACGCCCCGCGCCGCAGCGCGTCTCCCGGCCGTCCCGGCGCGTCTCCGCGATCTCTGCGCTCTCGGCGTTAATCCGTTTCTTCCGTCTTCCGTTTCTCGGTTTTCGACTTTCGCCGCTTCCTCCCTCCGAACCATCTCTCGCCCGTGTCTTCGCCGCGCGGGGTTGGCATCGAGCGATCCGCGGCGCACAATCTTGCCCGAGATCGCAATGGACACCCGAGACCAACCGGAGGATTGCACGATGACCGGCGACGAATCGAGACGCAACTTCATGCGAGCAGTGACAGTGGGTGGCACTTCCGCGGTCCTCGCGGGGGCTGCCTCCGCCGACGCCGCCGACCGCAAGCGGGGCCGGCGTGTGATCGCGGGTAGCCCCTACCCCACCTTCTCCCGCGCCGTCGCGCTCGACAACGTCGTTTTTGTGGCTGGCGTCGTCGGACAGAAATCGGGAACGCGCGAATTGGCTTCCACCGAATTCGAGCCGCAATGCCGGCAGGCGATGAAGAATCTGAAAGCCTCCGTCGAAGCCGCCGGCTCGACCATGGGCAAGGTCCTCAAATGCAACTGCTTCCTCACAGACGTGACGGACTTCGCGATGTTCAACAAGATCTACGCGGGGTTCTTCCCCAGCGATCCACCCGCCCGATCGACGGTCGTCGTGAAGGAACTGGTCGTACCCGATGCGAAACTGGAGATAGACTGTGTGACGTGCCTGCGCTGAACGCGACGATTCACCACAACTGCAGCACCCGTTGCGGTATGTAGGCCGGTTTCCATTGCGGATCCTCGACCAGCGCGAAATCCCGATAAGCGCGCGCCCGATCTTCCTTACCCCACGCTTTGTAGAGCGCGGCGATTCGGTCCAGCGCCGCGCGCAGGCGAACGTTGCGTTTGGTCTCGGCGCGCCGAATGAACACGAAGCTCTCCAGCAGCAATGGCTCTGCCTCCTCGTACCGTCCTGCCGCGGTGAGGCATCCACCGAGCACGCTCTCGGTCTCGGCGGTCATCCAAAACCCCGGCGCGCGCACGGCGCGCATGAAGTGCAATCCGTCGCGCAGCAGCGGAATGCCCGACTCCGGGTCGACGTACTGCAGCGCATCGCCCAGGTCGTGCATCCCGCGCATCAGCGTGACGGCGTCGTCGGTGCGCAGGCGGCGGAACGTCCGAAAAACCTCGTCGAACAGGCCGGCGCGGTCAGCTCCATCCGACGCGACGGACCCCGCCAGCCGGCGGGACAGACGCAGAAGATGCGCGGACTCTTCCGGGTAGGCACGCGTCAGCCAACCGCACCGAAACGCCAGCGACTCGCGGTAGAGCCCAACCGCCGCCGCGTCGTCAGCCTGGTTGTGATGCACCGTCGCCAGCCGCCAGCGGGCATCGAAGAGGCGATTCCGCGGGAACCCGTCCGGTGTCATGGCGATGCTCTCGCGGAGGATTTCAGCCGCTTCCGTCGTCTTCCCGCGCCGAGACAGCAGGTACGCAAAGCTATCGAACACATGAACCATGTACGCATCCTCCACGCCACCGGCGGATCGGGCAGTCCGGTAGAGCGCGACAGCTTCACGGAACAGTTGCTCGGACTCCTCGAAGCGCTTTCGCGCGGAGCAGAGCGACGCGTAGCTGTAAGTGTAGCGGGCGAGGCTGCAGTGGTCCTCGGGGTTGAGCTGTTGGAACATCTCAATGCCGAGTTGGTAGTTTCGCTCAGCCTCCTCCCACTGCGGCATGCCTCCAGAGCTCCACAGCGCGTACGCAAGCGAGACCATGCTGTCCGCGACCAGCGCGTGTTGTGCTCCGAAGAGTTTGCGGCGCATCGCGAGTCCGCGCTGCTGCACCACGATCGCGGTCGGGTCGTTCAGGAAGGTCAGCGCTCTACCGAGCACGGTGAGGCAATCAGCCACGACGGGGTGTTCGCGTCCGTGAAGCTGCTCATTAAGTTCTAGCGCGCGGTGCGCGTGGGTAACGACGTCGCCCCATAGCCAAACGCCGGCGTAGGTGTTGGCGACCATGAGCCTGACGTCGGCATCCGCCTGGGGTTGCCCGACGAATTCACCGTCGATGCGGTTGGCGGCGGCGTCGAGCATTTCGAGAACTGTGACGTTTCGTCCTTTTCGGTACGGGCTGGCGGCGGACACCATGTCCTGAAGAAAGGCCGTGATCCGTTCGGCGCCGTCGCGGGCCATGGCTTCGCCGGCGGCGGCGTGCGTCGCGCGGACCGCGAACGTCGTGCTGACGATCACGGATGCGATGAGTGCGAGCACTCCGCAGACCCCGGCGACAACGCCTGCGCGATGACGGTGCGTGAACAAACGCACTTGGTAGTACAGGCCGGCGGGGCGAGCGTGAATGGGCTGGCTTTGCAAGTAACGCCGAAGGTCGCCGGCGAGATCCGCCGCGGATTGGTATCGGCGCTCACGGTCTTTGCGAAGCGCTTCGAGCAGGATCGTCTCGGCGTCCCCGCGGAGCGCAAGCAACACGGTCGAGGGGCGCGCGGGGGGCATATCCTGAATCGTCCGGGCGGCGTCGGGGATGCTTCTATTCCGGACTTTGTACGGTAGTTTCCCACAGAGTAGTTCGTAAAGGACGACGCCGAGGGAGTACACGTCGCTGCGCGTGTCGACGTTGTAAGGATCCGCGGCGCACTGTTCCGGGCTCATGTACGCGAGCGTGCCGATGAGTTGGC
>JAJDDS010000227.1 GCA_029260195.1 Phycisphaerae bacterium | reverse complement strand
CACGGAGTCGGCCGTTCTGCATGCGCTGATTTCCGCCGGCCAGCGCCCCGACCGTCCCCGGATCCTCGTCCGAAGCGTCGCCACACCCCCTCAGCCGCACCATCCATGGCAACACGCAATCTGAGTGCCGAACACTATTGGCTGCGTCCCCTTTTCTCGTCGGCGACAGTCACGAACTTTCGTAACTTCGTCTGCGTAGTGCTTGGCTTGTGTGGATCGCGCGGGTTCAGTCAGCCGGGGTGTGCAGGGCGGCGCGGATTTCGCCGAGGAGTTGGTCGACCTTGAACGGCTTGAACAGCACGGCGGCCAACCCTTCGCGGCGAGCGCGGACGATCGAATGATTCGGGTCGTAACCGAATCCGGTCATGAGGATCACCGGCGTGTCGGGGTTGGCTTCCTTGGCGGCGGCGAAGACCTCGTACCCGTTGCGGCCGGGCATCTTAATATCGCTCAGCACGAGATCGAACGCGTTCTTCCCGATCAGATCGGCGGCATCGTCGCCGTCCTTGGCGACACTGACCTCACAGCCATAGCTTGCGAGGACATCGCGGACCGTCTCGCGAATCATCTGTTCGTCGTCCGTCACCAACAGACGTTTCCCGGTCAGGATCGGGTCCGTACGCCGCACCCCGGTCGGGCGATGTCCGACGAGCCCCCGCTTGGGGGACGTCACCCGCTTGATCGACTCGCGGATGGCGACGGCGTTGCTCGTAATCTTGTTCAACCGATGCCGAAGATCGTCGTGCCCTATGTAGTCCTCAACGAGATTCTCGACATCGGTCAAAATATCGTTCAGAGGTTCTGTGACCTCAGCCATCACGTCGCTGCCTATCTGCCCGGTGGCTGTGTACCGCTCGGTCACCAGCAGGTCGAGAATGTGGAGGGCGGTGGCAATATCATGCCCCAGTATCTCGGCCATCTCCGACTGCTCGGAGTCGAAGGCTGCGAGTTCGTTGCTCTCGACGTTCAGAATGCCGATGACCTCGTCGTTCAACCTCAGCGGGACGGTGAGGGAGCTGCGCGCGCCTTCGAGCCCCTTGAAGTAGTGGGAATCCTTGGACACGTCCGGGCAGATGTACGTCTTGCCGTGAAAGGCGACGAACCCGGCGATGCCGTTCCCTTCCGGGTGCGCGTAGAGGTCGATGGTACGAACCGTCGTCGGCATTCCGCTCAGCAGCACCGGTTCAAGTTTGTTGGTTTTCTTGTCAAGGAGGTGGATCGAGAAGTTATCGAACCGCATCAGATCGTGCAGATAGCGAATGATCTTCTGTTCGAGAAACGCTAGACGTTCGGGCATCGCCAACTGCGAGACTTGCTCGGCGTTAAGCCTCAGAAGCTCGCGGCCAGCCTCTCCGATCGCAGCCAGACGCTCCCGGCGTGCCTTGACGCGTGTCACATCCCGAACCACGGCGACGACCTGATCTATCCGGCCGCCACTTTCCAGAACTGGCGTCACCGTCATCTCGTACAGCGCGCCGTCGGTGGCCCGCAGGGTCGCGCGCGCCTCGACGAGGTGCCGAGCCTCTTCGCCAGAGTCGTCCTCCTCGCAGCGAGCCAACGCGTCAGTGCAAGCTTGACGAACGAACGAGTGCACTTCGTCTGAGAACCCCGCGAGCCTCGCATTGACTTGCGCCAACCCGCCCGCTCGATCGACAACGCCCACACCCTCATCTTCGGGCTCACGTTCGCTCGCTCCGCGGTGGTCCGCGGGCGACGGCGCTTCGACGCGCAGCGTGTCGGGCGACGAGATGACATAGTCGAAAGACGTTTCGGCGATCAGCGCCCGGGCTTCGTCCGCAGACTCTACCCTAACGATATCCACGCTCGGCCCCAACCAGTCGGGCGCCGAGAGTTCGCTATCACCGCGTTTTCCAATCAGGAGTACTCTAATCGTCCGTTGAGCTTGGCCCATCGATCCATCCAAGAGTCGCGTCCGCGGGCCGCTACATCATCGCAGCCGCGTGTTACTATTTCTCATCGGCCCACCGGACCGCTGAACGCCACTCGCCAGAATATCACCACCGCCCCTCGCGATACAAGCGATTTCCGTGGACATTCGGAGGATTACATCCCTGCGCTCTCATCGGCTGACCGACGCGGAGTCGATCGGTGATGACATCCCCTCGTACATCGAGAGCACTTCGTCGACATGGCGCGACATCGACAGCGCCCCCCCTCCACCCCTCTCCAGCGCGGCGGTCGCCATCGCCCGACGAACGCCGCCATCACAGAGCTGCTGGATTCGATCAGCCAGCGCAGCAATCCGATCCGGCTCCGGAAGCACAAAGCCCGATATTCCGTCCTCCACGACCTCCGCGGCCCCATCATACCCGCTGCCAATCACCGGGAGCCCGTGAACCACAGCTTCCAGCACCACGCGACTACATGGGTCGTAGTACGTCGGATGCGCTAGCGCATCCGCGGCGTGATAGAACGCACCAATGTCGTCGGCCGGACCGATAAATCGGTGCATATCCCCCAGTCGGAGTCGACGAGCTTTGGTCTCCCAGGACCCGACTCGCCCGCGTCCGACGACCAGCACTTTCACCGAATCGACGCCGCGCTCGCGCAGCGAGGAGAGCGCTTCCATGACACACCCCACACCCTTGAGGCGAAAGTTGTGGCACACCTGGAGCCACAAGACGTCGTCGTCGGACACTCCGAACCGCTCGCGAATTTGACGACGATTCGCTGCGCGAACCGCCCCATTCGCATCGGCGACGTCCACGCCGTTCAGAATGTAGCGAGTGTGCGACTCGGGGTAGTCGTAATGCGTGCGAAGCTGAGCCTCG
>JAJDDS010000226.1 GCA_029260195.1 Phycisphaerae bacterium | reverse complement strand
TCTACCTCTTCCCCACCAAAGCCCTCGCCCAGGATCAACTCGGAACGCTCGACCGTCTTCTCGATCCCGAAGGACCGCTCGGCGACGGGATCAAAGCCTCGACGTACGACGGTGACACCACCCCCGCTAGGCGACGCATTGCCCGAAACCAGGCGCGCATCATCCTCTCCAACCCCGACATGCTCCACTCCACCTTACTCCCACAGCACGCTCGATGGGCACGAGAGGGGTTCCTCCCCAACCTCGAGTATGTTGTGATCGACGAGGTGCACGCGTACCGCGGTACGTTCGGATCACACGTCGCCGGCGTCATCCGCAGACTCCGCCGAATCTGCCGAACGTACGGCGCGGACCCCGCCTTCATCTGCTGCAGCGCCACCATCGCCAACCCCGGCCAACTTGCGTCGCGCCTCATTGGACGCGACGTCACCGTCATCAGCGACGACGGATCGCCACGCGGACGAAAGTACTTCGTCCTCTGGAACCCGCCCTTCGTGGACTCAGCAAACGTCGAACGCCGATCCGCGAACGTCGAAGCCCAACGCCTCATGAAAGAACTCATCATCCAAGGCGCCCAGACCATCACCTTCGCCCGCGCCCGCGTCGTGGCTGAACTCATCTACAAGTACCTCCGTGAAGACCTCCAGCACCGGCACGCCAAACTCGCAGAACGCGTCCGACCCTATCGCGGTGGCTTCCTCGCAAACGAACGACGTGACATTGAAAAGCGCCTCTTCACTGGAGAACTCCTCGGCGTCTGCTGCACCAACGCGCTCGAACTCGGGATCGACGTCGGCACGCTCGACGCAGCCATTATCACCGGGTTCCCCGGCACGATCTGCTCCGTACACCAGCAAGCCGGACGCGCGGGAAGATCCAGCGAGGATTCCTTGGCGATCTTCGTCGCGTACAACGACCCCATCGATCAGTACTTCATGCGCCACCCCGAGTACTTCCTGGCTCAATCCCCCGAACACGCAGCCATCGACCCCTTCAACGACAAGATCCTCGAATCGCAACTCAAGTGCGCCGCGTCGGAACTCCCCATCTCCAGCGACGACGACACCTTTTTCCGTTCATCCCGCGACGGGGTGTTCCTCGGCGTGGTCAAGCAGTGTCAATCATTGCTCGACACCGAGCGCACCGAAAAACGGGAACCCGGACAGTCCGATGACAAGGTCATTACCGACTGGTCACGCGACGAACACACCGGCCAATTCCGTTTTCATCTCAACGACGGCCGCCTCCCGCAGCATCAAACCAGCCTGCGTCTCATCGGCAACGATACCTTCGACATCATCAACGTCGCCGGCGGCAAATCCGACTCCATCGGCCACGTCGATTTCATCTCCGCCCCCGAACTGATCTACCCCAACGCGATATACATCCACGATGGCGCCAGCTTTCTGGTCCGCGAGTTGGATTTCGACGCCCGCGTCGCCAGGGTCGAGCCCACCGACGTCGACTACTACACACAGGTCGTCCTCGCCGACCATTGCAAGGTCGTCGAAACGCTGCGGACTGATCGCGCCAGACGCACCGAACCCGCCGATCTCGCCGATGTTGGCGAGAAGCACTTCGGCCGGCTCGACGTCACCTGGCAGTCCATTGCCTTCAAAAAGATCAAGTTCCATACCCTCGAGGTCATCGGACAGGACGCCCTCGACCTGCCACCGCAGACCATCCACACCACAGGCCTGTGGGTGACGTTTCCCAAACGACTTCATCGCGAACTCATCGACGACGGATACAAGCCCGTCGAAGCCATGGTCGGCGTCCGCAACCTGCTGCTCGTCACGTTGCCCATGCTGGCGATGTGCGATCGGCGCGACATCAGTGGCTGTGTCGATGCCTCGAACTTGGGCGCGCTCGCGATGTTCGTCTACGACCGATATGACGGCGGCTTGGGATACGCCCGATTGGGCTATGAGCACCTCGACGAGTTGATCGCGGTATGTGCGGACCTTGTGGCCGATTGCCCCTGTGACAAGGGTTGCCCCTCATGCGTTGGACTGGCCAACCTTCGCCCACCCTTGCATTCGGACCCCGACGTCGGACTCGGATACGCTATCCCCAATAAGTCCGCCACCCGCTTCGTCCTCCAACGCTGGATGCCACAGCCCTGTCACTCGCCGTGAAGCGCGTCCCCCCCCCGGAACGCCGCGCGCGGTGCCATGCCCAAGCGCAGCGCGGGCATGCCCGCGAAAAACGACGCTCCCGACGGATCAGCGAGTCCGAAAACACCGCCTCCATCACGCCCCCCACGTAGCCCCGCGCGTTGCCGCGCCGATTTCTCAAATTCCCGTTTGCCGAAAGCCCATCTGTATTGGACATAGAAGATGCACAACGAAACTTCCCAGGGGAAGACGAATTCCTCCTTCCTCCTCCTCCTTAGGGAACCGCCGGATCGGGCGCCAGAACGCCAATCCGGCGTTTTCCGTTTTACACCGCCTTGTCCCGCGCCGCATGTCGCCTGGCACGCCCATCCAAACCCGGGGACGCTTCGTCTCCAAGGGGCCTTCCGCCCGAGCGGGCGGCTCCGACGTGAATATTCGATGGGGCTGGCGCGGTCGCGCCGCCGATAAATCCACAATCGACGAACCGCGTACGCAGTGCGCTGCGGCTGGCGCTGCGGCGGGGAGCGGCCGCGCGCCGAGTTGAAAGGTCCATCCATGAGCATCGCGGTTATTGGAGACGGTTGGTGGCGCAGCGCATGCGACGCGGCTGGTGAGGACGTAACAACACTACCGCTGGCGGTCGAGCCCTCCGCCAACCCCTACAGCGCCGACGCCAAAGCCCGGACCGCGGTCGGCGTCGAGTGGCTTGAAGCCGTCAGGTCCGCCGGCGCGAGCGCGGTCATCGATAACGGCGGAGCCGGTCTGGCGTTTGTGCGTGATACGGATGACCCGAGCACCATCGCGCTCTTCCACGAACGCGCCGACGTCCCCCTCATCTCCCATTGCGTGGATCCCATCGTCACGATCTTCCAGTCGCTTGTGTGGCCGGCGGTTTGGCAGTGCCTGCAATCGGACACGTGGTTCAAGTTCGTCTGGGACAAGCCGCAGGCGATGGAACTCGATGCGTTCGGCGTTCCGCGGGTCCACCACATGCCCATGGCGGCGCCCGACCGGGATTACGACACGACCCCGCTCTCGCCCGATGGCGCTGAACATGCCGTGTCGTTCGTCGGCGGACAGAACACCACGTACTTCGGATCACAGAACAACGTCTCGGCGGCGACCCTCTTGGCGGGCACGTTCGCTCAGGCTGTTCGCTCGGATATGCCCGATGTCTGCTTCTACGACGTCTTCTTCGACCTGTACCGCCTCATGGATCCGCCCATGCCCGGCGAACCGGTGGAGACGCGTATGAAGAAAGCGCTCGAGTACTTCAACCACAAGCTCTTTTACAACGCCACGCTGTGCATCAAACAGCGCGACCGTTTCGTTGTCTTCCTCAAACGTAAACTCGGTGAGACCTTCGCTCTTTTCGGCAACCGCTGGGACAGCGCGTACGGTTTGTCGTGTCACCCGCAGTTGCCCACCGCCGATGCCTACTTCAACCACTTCCGCAAGGCCGCGATCAACCTAAACTTCGTCAATGGCAACGCCGACAGCGGACTCAACATGCGACACTTCGAGATCACGGCAGCCGGTGGATTCCTGCTCTGTTATCACCAGCCCGAAATCAACGACATGTTCGAGGTCGGACGCGAGTGCGACACGTTCCACAACGAGCAGGAACTACTCGAGAAAATCCGTTACTACCTCGAACATCCCGACAAGCGCATCGAAATCGCACTGGCTGGGCAGCGGCGAACGCTATCCGACCACCTCTATAGCCACCGCTTGCGGTCAATGCTGGACACCGTCCGATCGAGTTCGCAGATATTACCGGTCACGCCGGCAGGGTCCGCGCCGAGCACATCCCAACAAGACCCCATCTACGCATGAGCATCACCCTGACAGAAGATGTTCTCGCGTCAGAGCCGCCGGTCGCCGAGCGTCCGGTTCGGCAATTGACCATTGCCGCCAACCCGGACGGTCCCTTCGCCGATTCCATTTCGGCGTCTGGACACCGCTTCCTTCCGCTCCCCGAGGTTCCGGACCCCGACTTCAACCGGGGCATGCAACGTCGGATCGAGGACGGCGCGCTCTACCGCGACTTCTTCCGACAGAACAAGGTCGATCTTCTTTTCGACACGGAGACGGCGAGCCTGACGCTCGTGCCGGACCCGGCGCAGGGCGAGAATGCCTACGCCATGACCCACGCTACGTGTGACATTCCGTACATCTCCCACTTCATCGATCCCGTCACCGAGACGATGAAGCAGGTCAGTTGGCACACGCGGTGGGCGTTGCTCGAACATCCCGGCTGGATCAAGTGGATCTGGGATGACGCCCACGCACGTTAATTGCGGCGCCTCGGCGCGGCGAACGTCGTGTCGATGCCCATGGCCACCGGCGACGATCCGCAGTGTCTCGAGCCCTTACCCGAGCATGCCGTCGGCGCGCCGGTTGGTTTCATCGGGCATCCCGCCACTTCTTGGTTCCGCGGTCCGCCCGCCTCGCCGAGGGACATGCACATCGGCATGATCGCCGCGGCGGCCAAGGCGGACGATCCCGACTTGACCTTCCAGGACATCTACTACGACCTCTACGGTTTCGCCGCGCCGCCGGATGCGGCCGAGTCACCCGCCGTACGCGCTCGGAAAGCCGCCGACTACTTCGGTCACAAGTTCACCTACAACGTTTTCCTTGCCGTCAAGCAGCGAGATCGGTTTGTCCGCTTCCTCCGGGGGAAACTCGTCGATCAGTTCGAACTGATCGGCGACTACTGGCCCGAATGTGTCGGGGTGGATCACAAACCACGCATCCACAATCGCGCGGAACTGTTCAGTGCCTATCGCAATGTTGCCATCTGTCTGAATCTCTACAAGGGCAATGCGGAAACGGGACTAAACTTACGACAGTTCGAGGTCACAGCGGCGGGGGGGTTTCTCCTGACCTACAACATGAAGGAACTATCGAGGTCCTTCGAGATTGGAAAGGAGTGCGTGGTATTTGAAAACGAGCGTGATCTGATCGACAAGATTCGCTATTACCTCGCGCACCCGGCGGAACGCGTCGAAATCGCGATGGCTGGTCAGCGTCGCGCGCTGCGCGACCATCTCTACAGTCATCGGTTTGCGGAACTGCTCAAGCGTCTCAAGACGAGTGATCTCGCCGCGGCGCCGGCGAACGGCTTCGGGTCCGAACATTCGTAGGGAGCGTCCCGCGGTGGAGCGAGCGGAATACACCAAGCTGGCTGACTACGAGTCCTGGTACTGGTGGTACCGCGCGCAACGCGGCGCACTCGTTGACGCGATTCGCGGACTCCATCTGCCGCCGGGTGCCCGCGTTCTCGATGCGGGTTGTGGAACGGGACGCAACCTCGCTGAACTAGGGGAACACCTCGACATCTTCGGGTGCGGCGTCGATCTCTCGCGTCACGCCGCCCTCCACTGGAACGGCTCCGCCGGCGACCATCGGCAAGTGGCGTCAGTCAACGACCTTCCGTACGCGAGCAGTCGATTCGACGCGGTGGTCAGCGTCGACGTGCTCTACCACGCTGACGTCGACCCCGAGCGCGCTGTCTCCGAGATGGCTCGGGTGTTGCGTCCGTCCGGCCAGGCGGTGTTCATTGTCCCGGCGTATCAGTGGCTGCTGTCGCGCCATGACGCGGCTGTTCACTCCGCTCGTCGTTTCACACGGCGGGAGCTTCGGCGTCTCATGGAGGGGGCACAGTTGCGGGTGGACCGGCTGACGCATTTGTTCGCGCCGTTCCTCCCGGCGGTCGCAGTCTGGCGGATGCTCACGCGTGCGTCCGCGCGCGCAAGTGATGGTCCCGCGGCCTCAGATCTCGGCCCGCTACCGCGTTGGGCGAACAGTCTTCTGTATGCGGTCGCACGGGTGGAGCAGACTGTCGCGCGTCATGTCGACATGCCGATGGGATCGACGATCCTCGGTGTTGGCCGGAAGGGGGCATCATGAGTCTAGGACGATCCTGGCAGTTCATTGGTCCCGTTGGGTCTCCGTGGTATCGGTTCTATGATTGGCTTCGTCGCGGCGTGAACAGACGCCTTGTGGCGTTTCTCGCGTCGGCGCTTACTCACGATTCTGGCGCTGACGCCACTGTGGATGCGAGCGTTGCGGATCGGGGGGTGTCTGTCCTGGAGGCCGGCTGTGGGACTGCATTTGGCTCGTCCATCCTCGCGAGGCGTTCAGAAGTGTCCCGGGCGATTTGTCTGGACATCGATCTCGACGCACTGCGCGAAGCCAAAGCTCGCGACAAGCACATGCTGGCCGTCGTGGCTGACATGAGATGTATGCCATTCTCGGACGGCGCGTTCGGGTTGGTCTTCAACAGCAGCACCGTGGAGCATCTGGATGACCCGGTGATCGCCGTACGGGAAATGAACCGTGTCTGCGCAGACGATGGTCGCGTTTTCGTCGGCGTTCCCTATGCGTTGGGTCCGCTCTGGTTTCAGCCGGCACTGGGCGGAACGCGCGTGGGCCTCTGGCTGGGACGGGTCTTTACAGCTGGCGCACTTGACACACTACTGCAGTCTGCGGGGTTGCGTTCGATCGGACAAATGCGGTACTTTTGGCGGTTCTTCATCGGCGCGATGGCCGTCAAGCGATTGTCAGATGGCGACCGAGGCGCAACCGAGAGCGCGACATGCTGACGGCGGTGGTGACGACGATCGCATTCTTTCCGATCTACCTCGCGCTGCGGGCTCCGTTTTGGCGGATTCCACTGCACATCGACACGGGCTATTACATTTCCGGGGACACGCTTGTCAACGGGCGGATCCGCTTTTCGGAAGGATGGAATGCGCGCTACGCGGGTTGCAGCAAAGTGGTTCCGGAATTCATTTACAGTCTGGTGTACTTGCTACACTGTCGCAGAGGGCGCGGCGAACAAGGCTTTCAGGGCGACCGGTACAAGCGATACTCCCGTTTATACGCCTCGGTATTCAACTACATCACCGCAGTTGTCGTCGGGCTGGTGGCCGCATATTTGTTCGAGTGGGAAGCGTCTCATTTCTGCGCTGGGCTGATACTGTTCGGCCTTCTTTCGAGCGAGCCCCAATGGGGAGTCTATCACGAATGTGGCGAGCTGTTTGAGGTGCTCGGCCATATCGGCGCTATCGGGTTTCTGGCTGTTGGGCTTGGCTCGAACAGTTTAGTGTGGATCGGGTTGGCGTCGTTCACGTGGTTGATTGGCGCGGCGTTCGTGAAGCTCAGCTCGGCGGCCGGTTTCGCGGTACTGTTCGGCATCATTCTCGTCGTCGAACCGTGGTGCGCCGTTCCCACGCTCGCGGGCGCGGCCGCGGCTGTCGCATGTTACGTGGCGTGGATTTACGTCAACGGCCGGCGTCCGATTGAGCTGGTGCGCGGTCTGGCCGGGCACGAGGTCTCATACGGGCAGCGTGCGGACGGACGTGTGTTGCTGCACCGGTTGACGGAGAAATGCACGTGTTTGGTGCGGACTATTGTGGCGCAGCCACTGACTCCGATCCTGGCGTGCGTTGGCGCTGTGATCGGAGGAACACGAGGCGGAGAGTTGGACTGGTTGCTGGCAGCGTATGTGCTGGGAGTGAGTGTGACCTACGCCGCGCAGGCGACCAACTGCTGGTACTATCAGATACCCTTGCTACCGGTCATCGCTCTCTTCGCTGCGCCAGCGATCGTCACCGTTGCGCACCTGGGTCCGGTGGGTGTGGCTGCGTTGCCGCTTGGCGCTTTGATCTGGATTGGGCGCAATACCATGCGGGCGGTGCGTCTGGACGTTCAGGCCCTTGACCGTTGGTGTTGGAATGGGCACCTCGCGGATGATGTGACGGTCCGGAACACCCAGCTCGATGGTATTTCCCCCGAGATTGCCGGCACGGTGGGGGGGCGCTCGCTACTGGTGTATGGCCCGATGACGCAGGCGTACGTTCTGACGGGCGCTGCGTACGTCACAGACATCGTGACGCCCGAACATTGCCTGGAGGAAGTGTGTCCAAACTGGCAGCCGTCGCTTAATCAGCGACTGCTGCGAGCCCCGCCGTCCTGGATCCTCGATACGTCGAATTGCTTCGATGCGGCGGCGGCGCGTGATGGATTGAAACTCGACTACCGGCTTGCCTTTGTGTTTGGCGGCGGGTTTCGGTTGTTCGAATTCGAAGGGCGGAGTGGTTCGCCCCCGGATGGGAGTCTAGTACGAACGTTCGAGGGGCAGTCGATGGATCGCCTGGATGAGGAGGTTGTTCGAGCTGGGATAGGGTTGGCGGATCGGCGGGGTCGGGAGGTGGACGATACGCTCGATCGAGCCGGACGGGCATTGCGTGAGTTGCTGGCGCAGGTTGCGTGCCGTGGGTATCGACGGATCGGGCTCTACGGGGCGGGACGATTCACGGTGCGTCATGCGGAGGTGTACCGGCGCTCGAGCGTCCGCGTCGCCGTCGTGCTCGACGATCGCGCGGAGCGACACGGCGCGCGCTTCCTGGATTGGCCGGTTGGAAGGCTGGAGGAGGCGCAGCGATTCGACGTCGATGCGGTGGTGGTGTCGAGCGATCGCTTCGCGAGTCCGATGGCTGCGCGTGCGCGGAGAATGTTCAAGGGCAGTATCGCGGTATTCAGCCCAGACCGTCCGCCGGGCGAGTTGTCAGAGGTTGGGCGCGCGTGTTCGGCTGACGGAGCCGCACCTGCGGTCGCGCGGCGGAGTTACTGAGAACGGCGCGAGACACTGGGAGTCATGCTGAGCGAGGCGAGGCATCGTTTCGGGTATGTCGCAAGATTCCTCGCTTTGTTTGGATTGACGATGTTGCGAAGTGCGGGTTCCGCGTTGTGAGCGCTAATCCTCTTCGTCGATGACGTAGGGAAACGTGTCGGAATCGCTGGGGTCGAATGGGCGTGATTTCAGTAGAATGAACTCGGTCGGTTCGCGGAAACGAATCGCGTGCGACGTGTTGGTTTCGAGATAGACGCCTTTGCCTTCGCCGAGCGTGACGCGTCGCTTCTCGCGGGATCCGACGGACACGAGATCGACGTCCGCCAGCCCGTGGGTGACATAGAAGTAGATGCGAGTGGCTGCGTGGTAGTGATTACCCATGACCGCGCCGGCTTTCATTTGGCCGTGGATCACCGCCTGCCAGTTTCCCTCGGCGATGATCTCGACGAATCGGCCGCGTTCGTCGACGCGTTCGAATTGCGCGGGTGCGAATGTCTTGAGCATGTCAGTCGATCCTCCGCATGCGGGCTGCGAGAATGCGTATCACGTACCCGACCCCGGTCCACAGGAAACGCAGGTTCCCTGGCGCTGACTTCGATGTCCCGCGGAGGCGATCCGTGAAGCGGTAGGGGGCTTCGTGGATCGTCAGCCCCTTCTTCCGGCAGGTGTACAGAAACTCCATGAAGTAGGCTCCGTACCCGGTTGGGATAATCGACACCTTGTCGAAGACCGTCCTCCGCAACACGACGAACCCGCTGTCGTAGTCCCGAATCCCGCCTCCCAGGACCGTTCCGGCGAGTCCGTTGATGAGTCGGCTGCAGAACACGCGGAGCCACGTCCGGTCGTCGCATCCCCCCGGGGCGTAACGCGAACCGACACAGATGTCGTACCGTCCGAGCTCATCAATCATTGTCGGCAGGAGGGCGGGGGGCATGCACATGTCGCTGTCCATCCATCCGACGACGGCTCCGCGCGATTCGATAATCCCGCGATTGAACGCCGACGCCAGCCCCCGGGTCGACGCACGGCGAATCAGAACCACCCTTGGATCGTTGAGTCGCTCGACGAGCTTCCAGGTACGGTCCGGCGAATCGTCGTCGACCACGATGATCTCGACGTCGTCGCCAAGGTGCTGAAAGATCGCGGCAATGGTCTCGAGGATGTTCTCGCGCTCGTTATAGGTCGCGAGGATGATCGAGACGTGTGGGTGGGCGGGGCGCTTGACGGTGCCGCCACCGACGGGCGCGGCGCGCGCGACCGGCGACCGGAGCGAACCGCGGCGTTTAGTTTCGGCAGGCAAGTAGGTTGTCGACGACATGCCGCTGCATCTCTTGAGTGATCGATAGACCGGTCGGAAGGTACAACCCGCACTCGCCCAGATGCTCCGACACCGGGAACGCGCCGCGGAGGTCCGGCCAGCGCGTGTCGTCACTTTGGTAGATCGGCTGGCGATTCATGGGGACGAAGAATGCGCGTGTTTCGATCCCGCGTTGGGCGAGTTGCTCGCGTACGGTTTTCGCCGATATGCCGAAACTCGGCTTGATGATGACTCCGAACATCCAGTGGACGTTCCGCGCCCAGCTTCGGCAGGCGGGAAGGTCGATCTCCTCGCAGTTTGCCAGGCGTTGGCGGTAAATCCGCGCGACGTGAATCTTGCGAGCGATCTTGTCGTCCAGGCGCTCGCACTGGGCGAGTCCGATCGCCGCCTGGACGTTCGTCATCCGGTAATTAAAGCCGACGGCCCGATGCACGAAACGCTCGGCTTCGAACGCCTGATTGCGCAAGAGCGCCGCCCGCTGGGCGATGGCTGGATCGTTGGTTACCACCATTCCGCCCTCGCCGGTGGTGATCAGTTTGTTTCCGTAGAAGCTAAACGCCCCAACGTCCGCGATGGCTCCCACGCGTCTCCCGTCGATCTCAGCCCCGATTGCCTGCGCGCAGTCCTCGATGACCTGAAGACGGTGCCGCTGGGCGATGCTCATGATGCGGTTCATGTCGGCGGGGTGCCCGTACATGTGGACCACCATGATCGCCTTCGT
>JAJDDS010000225.1 GCA_029260195.1 Phycisphaerae bacterium | reverse complement strand
CGGCCGTTCAAAACGGGGGGTGGCGATTGGTGGCGTTTGGCGGGGTGCGGATCGACGATGATTCTCATAAGTGGTTCTATGAGCACAGGTTACGTCGCTTTTTTGGAAGAGCGTCATCGGAGACGTTGGGTTCGTTTGGCGCCGGCGCGAACGGGGGATGATGTGGCGGGCGGTTTGTCGCTCGCGCTCCGGGCTCGGAAACTGGTAGTTGAGCTGGGTGACGTTCTCCACATCCCAATAACGCGCGGCGTGATCTGTAGAAGACTCCGGATCACAGCGCGCCCCTGTGCTGGCGTTGGATGCGATTGCCGGCGCGGGTCGGGGTCACCGCGGTGGGTGGCGGGTTGACACGGCGAACACCGGGCGGGAGAATTTTGGCGTCGGCTCGGCGGGGCAACCGCGCGCCGGGGATCACCCGATGGCACCCCCACCTGGGCTTCGGGCCACGCCGGCGGGGCCACCGCCCCGGGGACGCACGCCGCAACACCACGACCGGTGTAGGATCGGCGCGGAATTCGATTTTTTTCGCGGGAGTCGCACAGTTATGGCACAAGCGAGACCACCCTCCAAGGGGGGATTCACCGCCGTCCACGCCTGGATGATCGGGTTCGTCTTTCTCTGGCTCACGGTCACCGTGCTGCTCGTCTGGCTTTACACGGACCAGGAGGGCCTCCGCAAGGACATGGACGACCTCAGAGCCAGGAATGACCAGTTGAACCGCTCGAAGAACGACGTCGATCGCCATCGCGAGGAAACGGCGATGCTCGCGATCGGCGAGGAGGGGATCGAAGTCGACGACGTGCGTGCCAAGATCACCGCCGTGCTGAACCAAATCGTCGAGGACGCCGTCGTGGAAGACACGTCCGTCTATGAAACGGCTGCGCTGCTTCCAGCGACGTCCGCGCTGTACGAGGACTTCAAAGGCGAGCGATCGCAGCGCCTCGCGGCGGAAGCCCGCGCGACCGACGCCGAGACATCTCTCGGGGAATTGGTAGACGCCCACGCCGCGCTCAAGGATCAGTTTGATCAGGCCACGGCTGCGATCAAGGGTCAGGTCGATGAAATCGAGTCCAGCCGCGCGACGTACGCCGCCAACCGCGACAAGGAAGTGGACGACTTCAGCCGGGAGATGGACGAGACGCGCCAGCGTCACTCCCGCGACGCGCAGAACCATCGCAACACGCTTGCCGCGGAAGTCCAACGGCGCGAGGAGCTCGAAGCCCGCCACGCGACATTGCAGGACAAGGTGGGCGAGTTGCAGATCAAACCGGGGGCGCTTCTCACGCTGCGATCTTCCGACGGCGAGGTCGTCCTCGCCCGCCCAGGGGATCGCGCGGTCTACATCGGTCTCGGCGAGGCGCACCATCTGACGAGTGGCCTGCAGTTCGCGGTCTACCCCGCGGCGGGAATCCCAGCCGACGGACGAGCGAAGGCTCGCATCGAGGTCACGCGTATTCACGAGAAAACGGCTGAATGCGAAGTCGTGTGGCTGGATGAGGCGGAAGTGATCGTGGTGGGCGATGTCGTCGCCAACCCCGTGTACGACCCGTCCAAGCCACTGAAGTTTCTGGTGGTCGGGGAATTCGACATGGATAGCGACGGGCGGGACGACCCGCACGGTGCCGATCAGATCAAGGGGATGATCCGCGAGTGGGGCGGTGAAGTACTCGACGCGCTGTCCAGCAGGATCGATTTCGTCGTAGCCGGCTACGCTCCGGTCGCTCCGCCGACGGTTGTGACGACCGATCGGACCCGCGACGCGGGGGCCGAGGAGCGCGAGCGCCTCCATCAGCGGCGTCTGAGTGAGCACAATCAGCTTGTTGCTTCCGCGCAGGAGCTGTCCATACCGATCCTGACGCAGGACGTTCTCCTTCGATTCCTTGGGTACTGAGGATCTGGGCCCGTCGCACGTCTGAACGTGTGAAAAAAACGGGTATTTCACAGCAAAAAGCGAACTTCGATTTGACCAAACCCCATTCGCGGGTTATATGGATACTATAGCGATCGTATGCGAATGACATCGAGGTTCATTGGGCTTGTCGCGAGCGGGCTTGCCCCAGCTTAACTAGTCGGCACAAAACGCGGGACAGGAAGATCACGGCGCTTCGCGTCAGTGCTTTTTGTTCGCGCCGAGCCGGTGGCTGGGACGACAATCACGAAACCAGCAGGCGGGCAGCGGATTCTTTGCACGATTTCGATGGAATCAAGGAGCAGATCCGCAACCGCGTGGATCTGGTAGACGTCGTATCGGAGCATACGGCGTTGAGGCCGCGGGGGCGAAATCACATCGGTCTGTGTCCTTTTCACAAGGAAAAAACGCCCTCGTTCTCTGTGAACGTGGATCGTCAGTTCTTCAAGTGCTTCGGGTGCGGTGCGGGCGGCGATATTTTCACATTCGTCCAACTTCGAGAGTCCGTCGACTTCCGCGAAGCCCTCGGTATCCTCGCGGATCGCGCCGGCGTCGAGCTCGAACCGACGCGCGGGGTTCACCAATACCAGTCCAGCCGGGCGGACATCGCTCGAGCGAACGCCTGGGCGTGCGGTGTTTTTCGCAAGAACTTTCAGGACAATCACTCAGGTGCATCCGTACGCGAATACGTCCAGTCCCGCGGGATCTCTGCGGCGTTGGCTGACCGGTTCGAGATTGGCCTGGCTGCGGGATCGGGAAACCCGATGCTCGACGTCGGCGAGCGGACTGGGATCGACCCGCGGCTGCTGGCTGACGCCGGTATTTGCCGCGCGAGCGATCGCGGTGGTTTCTACGACACGTTTCGCGACCGTTTGATGTTCCCGATCCGCGACGTGACCAAGCGTTGCGTCGGATTCGGTGGTCGAACGCTGGTCGACGACCGGGCCAAGTACATGAACACGCCGGAGAGCGCCCTTTTCAACAAGTCTAAGTGCTTATATGGCATAGACTTAGCTCGCGACGCGATCGAACGCGACGGGTTCGCGATTGTGGTCGAGGGGTATACGGACTGTATCGCCGCTCACCAGCATGGATTCGAGAATACGGTTGCGACACTGGGAACAGCCGCGACGGAAGCGCACATGCTGCAGCTCCGCCGGTACTGCCGCGAGGTGGTTTTGGTGTTCGATTCGGATGCCGCCGGCGAAGCGGCTGCCGACCGCGCGCTGGGCGTCGCGTTGGCCCAGAATCTGTCTGTGAAATTAGCAAACGTCCCAGGCGGTCAGGATCCGGCTGATTATCTGCAACTCGCTGGTGAACAAGGGTTTAGGGACCTGTTGAATTCCTCTGTAGAGGCGCTAACATTCAGGTGGAAGCGCACTCGCGAGCGTTTCGCCGGGGCGGATTCGCCAGCGGCTCGCCGGGAGGCGGTTTCCGAGTTTGTGAGCCTGGTGGCTGAGCTCTGCAAGTTTGGCGTCGTGGACGCGATTCAGCAGGGGATCATCATCAGCCAATTGTCGAATCTGCTCTCGGTATCCTCCGGGGAGGTTCGGCAGCTGGTCGCGAGGCGAATGGATACGGGTCGGGGTCGGGCGTCCGGTGAGACATCGGCGAAACGACGTCCCGATCAACCTCGCGGTGGCGAGCAAGCGGCGTTGGTTACCATGCTTACGGTTCTGGTCAACGAACCGGGGCTGTACGGACGGGTGGCGGACGTTTTCGATCCGGACCGGTTTGAGCGGCCCGTTTTTGGCCGTCTCGCCGGGTACGTGCGGGAGCTGGCTAACGGGCTGGGGGAGTTCCGCCTGGCTGAGTTGCTCTCGCGAGCGGAGAATACTGAGGAGGCGGAGATTCTGACGGACCTTGCCATCGAGGGTTCGCACGTCGGGAACTACGTAGCGACATTGGAGGGGGCTGCCGAGCGTCTGGCGCAGATCGCGCGGACGCGGAACACCAAGCAGTTGACGGACGAGGTGAAGTGTGGCGAGGTGGACGGGCAACCGCTGGAAGCGGCGGGCATTCGTGATCACCTAACGACGATCAGCCAGCGGTTGGCTGAGCAATCCCACTTCGCGCATCGCCGCGCCGTCGAACAGTGCCACGGAGCACATGTGACCGCACATGAAGCTCCGGTGGACCGGGAAGGTGAAAATGACTGAGCTGACGAAAGAGCGAACAA
>JAJDDS010000224.1 GCA_029260195.1 Phycisphaerae bacterium | reverse complement strand
TCCGATTGTGTGTTCTGCAGGATCGTCGCTGGCGAGATACCAGCCACCGCCGTCCTTTCAACCGACTGTGCGTTCGCGTTTCTAGACATCAATCCCCTCGCCGACGGACACACCCTGCTTATCCCCACGAATCACGCAGCCACGCTGGACGACATGACGCCCGAGGAAGTAGCCGCCGTTGTCTCTCAACTGCCGCCGCTCGCGCGCGCGCTGATGGCTGCCACCGGCGCGGATGGATACAACATTCTGCAGAATAACGGATCCGTTGCCGGGCAGGTTGTCACGCACGTCCATTTCCACATCATTCCCCGCGTCGCGGACGATGGGCTCGGGTTCCGCTGGAATGCGGGTTTGTATCCCGAGGGCCGCGCAGCCGAGATCCAGGCTGGGATCAAAGCCGAATTGGCTGGGTAATTCCGAACACCGCCGTGCTCTGTCACCGCCTCACGCGTCACCCACGCTCGAAGCCGCTTGCGGGGCAGTTGCCGACTGCGGGTCGGGACCGGAGAAATCTGGGCTGAATCACGCGCAGGAGCGCTGGCAGCAGGACGCACGTTGCCGTGAGGCAGGTGACCACCGCCAGCACCACCAGACCGCCAAGCCGGCCGTTCGCGGGAACGTGGGACAGCGCCAGCACGCCGAACGCCAGCGCGATGGCTATGGCATCCACCACGATCGCGGGTCCGGTGTGGGCGACCGCGTCGACAATCGCGGTTGGAATGTCGTCCCCCCGCGCCGCCCGCAACCGCGCTCGTTCCAGCAAGTGAATCGCGTAATCGACACCAATCCCGATGGTCATTCCGCTGAACATCGAGGTGGCTACGCCGAGCGGCATGCCTACGAAACCCATCACCGCGAAGTTCATCAGCACCGCGATGGCGGCTGGCAGGACACAGAGGACTCCCCATGTAATCGACCGGGAGAGCAACGACGCGACGACGACGATGCCCACCAGCGACAGCAGCAGGGATTGCGTCTGCGTTTCGACGATCCCGCCGATCATGGCTTGACTGACCGCAACGTCGCCGCCGAACGTCAGGCCCATGCTGTGTGGAGCAAGATGCTCACGCTCGTATTCCCGGATACGGCGAAGCAGCTCACTGACCGCGACGAAGTTGGCGTCCTTGAGGAACACCGTCGAGAGGCAACGCCGGGAATCGGTATCGATCAACTGTCGTAATCGCTCTTTACCACGGAATTTCCCGTACCACAGCAAAGCCCGCTGCGTTCGGTATTCGTCACGCGGCGGTGTACCGAGCCTGAATTTGCGGTTCGACACCAAAAAGTGGGCCGTGGTCACCGCTTTGTTGTACCCCTGCACGCCGCCCACGGTCAGTTCGCCAAGCCCCTCGACGAACGTCTCCAAATCGCGCACCAGTTTCAAGACCGCCGGCGATTCAAGTCGCCCGAGCTCCGGCCCGGTGTCCACCTCGATCAGCAGAAGGTGCGCGCCGTAAAACGCATCGTTGACCCGGCGCGTCGCCTGATGCAGCGCGCTCTGCGGGGCGAACGCGTCGACCCAACTGTCCTGAATCACCACACGCGATACGCCCATCGGCGCGAGCGCGACAAGCGCCGCGATGCCCATCAGGCAAACGTAACGCCGTCGGATCACGGCTCGTCCCAGCCAATCGAATGCGGCGAGAGTCCCGCCACCGCGCCCCGATGCATTCCCGAAGCGCCTTCTCGCCGTGAGAGACAGGCACGCCGGGATCACCGTCAGCGACCAGACGAGGCAGAACACAATCCCCAACGCCATGAATACGCCGAACCACTTCACCGGCGGAATCGGCGACAGCGAGAACGACAGGAACCCGACGGCGCTCGTGACCGACGTCTTGAGCACCGGCCGCCACATTTCGTCCATCGTCAGGCGAAGGGGACCCGGATGGGCGCAGTCAGGATCGTCCCGCACCGCCCGTGTGTACCGCACGAAGATATGCAACTCGTCCGCCACGCCGATCGCCGTCAGGATGACCGGAAGCACGGCGATGGTCAGGTAGACCGGGACGCCCGCCCACCCCATGACCGAAAACGTGAACACCAGGCAGGCGCCCACCTCGCCAAGCGGGAGCACAACGGCGGGGAGGCTGCGGAACACGACGAGAAACACCACCGCCATCACCGCGAACACCACGAGAATGAGTGACACTTGCTTGGCACTCTCCGGATCGAACGCCTCGCCGACGGGCTCTATGATGTCACATTCCGCCAACCACCGAAGCACCCGACTACCCAGAAGATCGTCCAGGATGTGGATGCCGAGTTGCGATTCAGCCACCGGAGCGCCCGCCACATAGATCTTCTCGGGGACCGAACCGAGGTCGCGAATTGCGGCGTCTATGTCACGTTGAAGCTTGGCGCGGTCCACCCGACGGGGAGTGTTGATCAGGATCGCCAGAGCCGACGCGTCGCCTGATACCAACGTCCCGCTGTAGATCTTGACGGTCTCGATGTCACTGCGAAACTCCGCCATTCGCTCCGGCGCATCCGGGAACGGCTCCAGCAGGGTCCGAAACCTGATCGTGCGGGGGTAAACGTGGTCGATCTTCTCGGTGAGGACGCTGGTGACTTCGTGCGGTGTCAGCCCATCAATGGACGAGATGCGCGCCGCCAATTCCGCAAACGTACGCAGGGGACCGGCTTCGTAGATGCCGTCGGGTACGCCCGTATCGACCACGACGATCGTCTGATCGTGAAAACCGAATCGCAGGCGAATGGCGTGATCGCGCGCAACCTCCTCAGCGTGCTCGGGAACCAGCGCGTTGCCATCCGTCCGCAGACGCAGCCTACCCAGCCCGGGAGAGACCGCCCCCACCAGCAACGTCGCCAGCGCGATCACCCGCCACGGGTGACGAATCGCATATCCGTAGATCACCGTCATACGCAGTTCCGCGGTGCGGGCGCGGCCCCTCCGGTCGCCACGCCTTGAGTTGGCCCGACGTGGGCGCGCCAGTATGATGTCATCATGGCCGATACGAAGTATAGGGCGATATTCATGGATTTCTACGGTACGGTCGCCGCCGGCGACGCAGAAGCCGTCGAACGAATATGTGCCCGCATCGTCGCCGACCTGGCGATACAACTTCCCGCCGCCGACTTCGCGATCCAATGGGGGAACCGGTTCTTCGCAGCCGTAGACGCCTGCCGCGAGCGCGGGTTCCGAAGACTGCACGATTGTGAATGCGACAGCCTAGTGGATACCTGTGCCGCGTTCGATCGGTCCGTCGAACCGGCGACCTACGTCGACGAGTTGTTCCACTATATGTGCGCGCCGCCGCTTCACTCCGAAGCCGAGGAAGCGATCACCCGGATCGATCTGCCCATCTGCTGCGTGTCGAACGCGGACACCGATCACCTGCAGGCTGCCATCGTTCACCACGACCTCGCGTTCGCCGAAGTAATGAGCAGCGAGGGCGCTCGCGCCTACAAGCCAGGGGTCGAGATTTTCGAGCGGGCGATGGAAGCGATGTCGCTGAGACCGGATCAGGTCCTCCACGTCGGGGACTCGCTCCACAGCGATGTCGCCGGCGGACGGGCTGCCGGAATCGACACGGCTTGGATCTGCCGGGATCGGCGGGTTCATGACGTCGGAAATGGCCAACCGACATATAAGATCCTGTCACTAAATGAGTTACATGCGATCCTTGGATGATTCCTGCCTTGCTGAGTTGTGTGAGAGTGTCAAACCTTTGGCGACAACTTGCCAAACTAGAACACATGTGGTATTATTAACATATCGCAACTATTGATCGGATGTAATGAGGCCGATTCTTGAACGGGGCCGTGTAACGAAGGGGCTGGATCATGAATGCTGCGAACGTCAGGCGGATTTGGGTGCTCGGAAGTGTCATAACGTTGGCACTGTTGGCTGCGCCGATGGTCGAAGCCGGTGATTCCGGACGTCGGAAAGACGGTTCGAACTCCCGGCGTGGATCGTCGAGCATGGGTCGCCGGGGTGGCACCCGCTCGGCTCGGGGCATCACGCGGTCGGCGTCTGTCGGACGGTCGCGTGGGGCGACGTCGCGCCGGGCGACGGCGGGTCAGAGTCGGTTTCGCGGGACGACCGGCAAGAGTCGATCAACGTCGAGCTTCCGCAGGATGGCTGGCCGTTCCCAGAGGACGGCAGGCCGACCCATCGCGGGGCGACGGCCCGCGTCGTCGGCGCGTCAATCCGGCACGAGCAAAGGGCGATCGTCGAGCCGGGCGTTTTCCGGAACGCGGGGTTCGTCGGGCGGACGCGGAGCGTTCGCATTCGGGCGTGGAAACCCGACCGGACATCGTTCATCGTCGGCCCATGGATCGTCAATCCAGAAGCCGCGATCAACGGGCACGACGAGAAGTGTGGGACGATCGTCGGGCACGAATTCGAGCGTGGCGCGGTCGCCGGCGCGAAGCGTCGGTCGATCAACCGGTGGGAGTTTTCGCCGGTCAGTGACGGGCGGCGGCAATAGCGTTCGTTCGTTCGGTAATTCCGCCAACGCGCTGGGGTCGAATGGGACGCGGAAGGCGACCGAAACGAGTCGATCTCGGGGGGCATCGATTGCGCGACTGGAACGGTACCGTTCGGCGGGGCGGACGTTCGCGGGGACGCGCTCGCGGAGTTCAGTCCCGCGCAAGGCGGCGACGTCGGGCACATCACGGTCGACGTCCCGCGGTTTGACCTTGGGTGGCGCGGGGAGCGCGGGCGACGTGCTCGACCTGTCGTTTTCCAACGCCGGTCGAAACGGATACCAGCGGGCCGGGCTGTCGGTGGGCAGTGGGGGGATTCGCGCGTACTACGATCGTCACCGTTACAGTCATCAGGATCGTCACGCGTCGTACGGGGTTGGCGGCGTGTTAGGTGACGGGGGGTACTACGACCACGGCCATTACAGGTACGATCGGTATCACGGTTACGGGCGGGGGCACCTGGGAGTGTCACTGCATGGCATTTTCCACGCGGGGAGCTACTACCCCTATGGTTACGTAAGCTACTACGATACGTACTACCACCGCTACCCGTATGACCACGTGTACGTCTACGACTACGATCCCGGATGGACGGTGTATGTGGATCGGCCGGTCGTGCGAACGATCCCGACGTATGTCGAGGTGGAAGTGCCGGTTCAGACGGTGTACGTGGATACGTCGTCGGTTCAGGGTGCGCCGCCGCGGATCGAATCCGTGGGCCCGCCGCTCGGTGAGGTTGTTGAAGGCGGCACAGAGGAAATCGCGATTCGCGTCGAACCGCAGGAGCGGATTCCGGTTCATAACGCTTGGCTGGCGGGTGGCGAGAAGGAGTTCCGGTCTGGCAACTACGACGTGGCGCGTCGGTCGTTTTCGTATGCGGTATTGGAGGATCCGGAGGATGGGTTCTCGGAATTGGCATACGGGTTGGCGCACTTCGCGCTGGGCGGATACGACGCGGCGGCTGATGCGATTCGACGCGGGTTGGGCCTGGTACCGGACGTGATTGACCGTCCGATTGACGTGTCGCGCCAGTACGGCGGCGCGGAGGACTTGCGATCGCACATGGGTGCGCTGGACTCGCATGTCGTGGCCCGGCCGGACGATGCGAATGCGTGGTTTGTGTTGGGGTACGTTCGCTTTTCGACAGGGGAACCTGAATCAGCCGCGATAGCGTTTTCCAAGGCTGCGTCGCTGCAGCCGGGCGATCCGTACGCGGCGATTCTCCGTGACGCCGCGGCGCGCGTGACGGTGAGATAGTCGGTCGCCGCGTTTCTGGACGATTTGAATTGCGGTAACAGGTCAGCGGCGTGCAATGCACCAACGCCCCGCATGAAGCAGGGCTTTACTTGCGCTATGGGCGTGAGGTTGCTATGTAATGGCACGTGCGACGGACGAAGCGCCATCTGACGAAGGCCGAAACGCTCATTGCCTC
>JAJDDS010000223.1 GCA_029260195.1 Phycisphaerae bacterium | reverse complement strand
GGTCGGGTCCAGTCTCGAGCGGAGATTCACTCTGCGGGAAGCGGAGTCCGGCGGCGTGTCCGCGGTGACCATGCACGTGCAAACCGATGCCAGCTCTCAGATTCAACATTACTCCGACGTCACGACCGACGTGGACTTCGTGTTGATCGGCTACTGGGATTGCGGCACTTACGTCGAGGCGTTCGACACGTTCACCGCGGGGGCGGACGATTCCTGGCAGGACGAAGACCTGTGCGTCTACGGCGTGCGCCCCGGGCACGTAGCCGAGATCGTCATGACCAACGACGATGCGTCGACCGATCCACCGGATACCAACCACACCGCCGGGGTACGCACGAACGGGTCGGCCCTGTCCCGCCTGACGGATCTCCAGAACGCCGAGTCCGGCGGGGTCGACTGCGGAACCATGTTCGTCGAGGCTGATTCGACGCCCAACGCAACGATCGAACTCTTCGCCGGCGAAACCGACGCGCCCGACACTCACGTCGACTTCTACCTGGTTGGCTACTGGAGCAAGGCGCCTCTGGCCTATACCGAGCTGTACGTGGACGTTGGCAGCCCGACCGCGGACAACACGTGGGAGGATCTGGACCTGACGGCGGACGGTGTGCCCGACGGTGCCATCGTCGAGCTCGTCATGTCGAACGAGGATGTTGACGAGCAAGACCGAATGGGTGTCCGGGCGAACGGATCGAGCCTGACCCGCGAGATCGACCTGATGGAAGCCGAGGACGGCGGAGGAGAGACGTTCCGCGCACACGTGCAAACGGACTCCACCGCCACGATCGAGTTCGAGCACGAAGACGTCAGCGACAACCACACGTTTCGCCTGATCGGATTCTGGGACGCGTGTGATTCTTCCATCGAGTACATTGTCTCGGACCTTGGCGCCGTGACGGCCAGTGAGTCGAGCCTGGGCATTTCCATCAACGCCTCGGGCGACGTCGTCGGCTTCGACGAAGACGCCGGCAGCAATCCCGGCGCCTGGTTTTCCGAATGTGGAGTGTTCACAGCGCTTGGCACGCTCGGTGGCTCGGATGCCGAGTCGCACGGCGTCAACGCCGCCGAGACGGTGGTCGGATGGGCGCACGATGCCAGTGGCAACCGCAAGCCCTTTTCCTGGACCAGCGGCGGCGGCATGGTCGACTTGGGGACGGTCTCGGGGCGGCCCGAAGGCGAGGCGACGGCGATCAACGACAGCGATGAAATCGCCGGCACGCTGTACCGGTTTAACGCCGCCGCCGATAACCGGCAGGCGTTTATCGACTTGCCGGCGCCGGCCTACACGCTGGCGGCGGGGATGACCGCGTTGGGAACGCTCGGCGGGGCCGAAAGCGTGGGGACCGATATCAACGCGTCCGGCCAGTTGGTCGGGGGCGCGCAAATCGCGGGCCGCAACATGCGCCCGTTCCGATGGGCAAACGGAACGATGACCAATCTCGGCACGTTGGGCGGTGAAAGCCCCATCGTGACCCATCGCGCCCAAGCCATCAACACCGCGGGCAACGTCGTGGGTGCGTCGTTTACCGCCGGCGGCGCCATGCACGCCTTCTTCTGGGACGGCAGCATGACCGATCTCGGCGTCCTTACCGGGGGGACCACCTCGAGAGCACTGGGGATCAACGACGGTAATGTGGTGGTCGGTGAGTCCGAGGTCACCGGTGGTAACTACCATGCGTTTGTTTGGGACAGCACCAATGGATTGCGTGACCTGAACAGTTTGGACGGCGCGAGCGGCTGGACGCTGAGTCGGGCTACGTCAATAAACAGCGACGGTGCGATCACCGGCTTCGGCACGAACGGCAGCGGAGACGTCCGCGCTTTCCTGTTGACCCTGACGTGCAGCGCCGGGGGCGGTGCGGCGGCGGCGACCTTTCCGGACGCAAGCTCGCCGAATGACGGCGGTTTCTTCGACGAATCCCCGATGGACGACGTGGACGAAATCGACGCACCGCAATCTCGACCGCCTCTGCCTCCCATGTGCGGCCTGGGGGCGGTGCAAGCACTTTCCCTGGGATTGATCCCATTCGCCGCGGGGCGCCGGCGGACGCGGCGACAGCCGTGAGGGACGACTAGCGCTCCATTACATGTACGTTGATGGGTACAAGCCAATTGGGTGCCATGGACAAGCGTAGCGCGGCCATGCTGCTTTGGACTGGAGAGATACGCCCGCGCCTTCGGCTTGGGCATGGCACCCGTGCATCACTTGATCTGTCACGCAGCACCACTCTCTCATATCACTGACAAAATCCCACGGTACACGTGCCGCTGCAACAATCAGCATCCGTATTGCAGGGCCCCAATGCCGCGACACAAGAGGGACCGCTGAATCGCACACTCCCCGCGCCCAGCGCGCTCGCAGCCGACAGAGTTTGCACGACGGGGACGACCCACACCGCCTTGGATGCGACGCGCAGAATGTCGCGGCGGCTGGAGAAAAGGTCGCACTCCTCGGCAATATCGGGTGCGCCGTCCGCCGCCTCGGCATTGACGGCACTGATGCTCGCCAGGATTCCATGCTGCTTTGGGTTCATACGCTGTCGGGATTCCTCAGTTACTCATCTATCGGACGTGTTGTCTGCTCGGTTAAGGCTCTTTTTGCATTGCTTTGCCTAGGCAGGCTGGTTTTTTTCGGACCTTCCGCGCGATGGGCTCGTTTCAATCCTGCGTCACGCGGCCGTCATGGCGGTTACACCCGGTTCGGCGGGCGGAGGATCGAGCAGTACGCCAGCCACGGCCCGACCTCGTCGCGGTACTGGAACACCATGGCTTTGCAGATCTGGGCGATGTGATTCAAGTCGTGCGCGGTCCACATCGCCAGCAGGTTGCGCAGGCTCACTTCGCCGAGCGCGGGATGTACGCCGCGCAAGTCAAGCTGCTCGCGCGTAAGGTTCATCGCTCGCCATGTCTCGATGTTCTCCTGACGAAGTGACTCGAAGGTGTCGAGCAATTCTTCGATGCATTTGCCCTTGCTGGCTTCGTACATGGCGTAACGATCGAACGGCTCGAATGGCTGGTCGCGCCCATGTTCGAGAATGATCTTCGCCCGCGGAATCCAGTCCGCCCGCTCGCCGTGAATCAGATGCCCGACCACATCGAACGCGCTGAGCGTGTCCGGCCCGTAGTTGTTGCGTACCCACGCCTCGCTCACCCCGCCCAGCAGCCCCCGCAGTACCCCCGGCGTGTTTCTCAACACCTCAACTGACTGTCCGATCGTGAAGTCCATGAAGCCCTCGCTTTCTGTTGGCAACGCCCCACCCGGAGCTTAAGGTCTGTTCGCAATGGTAGCCCGTGTCGGTGCATGAAGCACGTCCGGGAAAACAAGAACGCCGCGCGGCGCGTTGTGGAGCGTAACCCGTATGTTCAAGTTGGTGATGATCGGCGCGGGGGGGGCGGTGGGGGCTGTCTTGCGGTATGGCGTGACCGGCGTGGGACAACGGATCGTTGGAGCTTCGTTTCCGCTGGGGACGATGATCGCAAACCTGACGGGGTGTCTGTTGATCGGGCTGCTGGCGGCGGTGTTCGCAGGTCCTTACCTGGTACGCGAGGAGTATCGGGCGGGGTTGATGATCGGTGTGCTCGGTGCGTTTACGACATTTTCGACGTTTGGCTGGGAAACGTTCGCGCTGGCTAATGACGGGCAGCGGTGGGCGGCGGCACTAAACGTTGTGGCGACCAACATCTTCGGGCTGCTGGCGGTCTGGGTGGGGTATCGCGTCGGACAGAACTGCTTCGGAGCCTAAACCATGAAGATTCCCGAACAGGGATTTCTGCTGCGGGTGTTTCTGGGTGAGAGCGTCAGATGGCGGGGTCAGCCTCTCTACGAAGCCATCGTGAAGAAGGCCCGCGAGTTGCATCTGGCGGGGGCTACGGTGTTGCGGGGGCCTATGGGGTTCGGCGCGCGCAGCCGGATGCACACAGCCAAGATCCTTCGTCTATCGGAAGACCTGCCGATGGTGATCGAGATCGTGGACAGCCGCGAGAAGATCGACGAGCTGCTGCCGCACATCGACGAGATGGTGACGGAGGG
>JAJDDS010000222.1 GCA_029260195.1 Phycisphaerae bacterium | reverse complement strand
CCGTGAAACGCGCCCGTTTCTTGCCTCCAGAGCCCCCATCCGCCCTGAACCCGCCCCCTGTCGGCTCAAGAAACGCCGCAGCACTCCATCCGTCACCGATCCCTTGGCCACGTTCACCAATGGGAACCGCACAAGCACCGGCCTGCGCCACCGGTCCTGGAGTTTTATGATCGCCTGCCCCACGGACAGCTGGCTGAAGAACCGCTTCTCCTCATCATCAACCAGAGAGAGCTTCGCCGCCTTGCTGATATCGGCGGGGTCCTTGAGATTGAGGCAGATGCTGGTGTAGGTGTTGCCCAACGCCGCTGGCGATATCAACTGCGGGTGCTGGTCGATCACGATCATGGCGATCCCCACCTCGCGGCATTGACGCAGAAGCACGTTCATCAACGACTCCGTGGATCGCTGCTGCTGGCGAAACACAACATGGTGCGCCTCCTCCACGAAGATAACCAGCTCCAGTTTCTCGCGCGCGGATGCGCCGAGCTTCACGTAGTACAGCCACTGGCAGAGCAGAGGGACCAGGAACTTCTTGCTGCTTTGGCTCAATGCGTCGAGTTCCACGACCGTGTTCTCACGCAGCAGACCCTGCACGAGCTGTTCCTGCGACAACCCCTCGTTGTCCGTCAGGTTGGAAAGCGCCAGACTCTCCAGAGCCCGGACGGCGGAGATCTTCCAGCCGTGGGCTCGCGCCTTGACCGGCAGTTCGTTCACCTCATGTAGCACGTCGGCCACAACGGGCGAGGCGTTGCCCCGTTCGTAGCACGCCGCAATGGCGCGTTGCAGAATGCTCCTCGCCCCGTCTCCCAGGGTGTAGGCGTCGGCCATGACGTCGACCACCTGGCCGAGATACACACCGGACTCCATACCCGGCGGCGGAACGAACGGGTTGAACGCCAACGGCGAGAGGGAACGGCCCGGTGTGTAGATGTTGATCTTGCGCTTGATACGCGGCAGCAGGTGGCGTGCCGTCCGCTTCCAGTCCAGAAAAAGAAACGGCACCTTTCGCTCGATCAGTTGTTCGAGAATATGAAACGCCACGTTGGTCTTGCCGGCGCCGGATCTGCCGAAGATGGCCAGGTTCTGCAGCAGCTCGGAGGTTTTGAGCCCCAAGGGCCACCGAGGGCGATCGTACAAAACGGTTCCCAGGTGGATCGGTCCGTGGGCGCGTTTCTCCGGAGGCAGGGACAGAAGGATCTTCTTGCGATAGTTCCCCAACCTGCGATGGGCCGTGTTGATGATCTGTTTTTCGATCAACGCCTTCAGTTCGGGATCGGCGGTGTCCCGCACCCTAAGCCAGTGCTCGACCTCGCGGGGCATGAGCGGTTCCAGCTTGCGGGCGATGCGTTCGATGTTCATGGTATCGTCGTAGCGCCAGGAGACGGATGTTCTTAAGCGTTGGACTGAGTTGCCCGGCGTAGCGCCGACCCCGCGGCTTCGGTGGGCGCTCCGACGGAGCGCTTAGAGTTGTTCCAACGGCTCGTCTCTCACCGGCGCGCCCGGTGGTTGTAGGTGACGGTGTTTGTTCACCAGAGACAGCAGGCGATCGTGGAGCGGGCGAAGCTGTTCCCCTTCAAAGAGCAGAAGTTGTCGGCGTTCTTTTTCCACCCCGCGGAGTCGATCACGAAGCCGGTCACGTTCGGCGAGCCGGGGGTCCTGGTACACCGGAGGGCGCGGTTCGCGCTGCATGATCTCGGTATCGAGGTAGCACTCCTGCCGGAGCAGGCTGCGACGCATCTTGTGGTGCACCCGATGGATCCCCTCGATCTGGTCCAGCGTCAGTGCCATCTCACGCACCAGTGTTCCGTGCACGGCGTCGTCCGCCCCGTTGCGCTTGAGTCGTTTGGTGAGCTCCCGCGCCGTTCCTTCCACTCTTTGCCCGAAGGTGGGCGGCGCCGGCTTCGGCGCCAAGACCCGCACTTTTTTTCTTCGGACACTCAAGTTTTTTCCGAACCCCCTTTGGCCCGGTCGAGAATGTAATCGGCTGCCCTTTGTGATCGCCCGGCCGCCTGGACGACTAACTTCGTGTCGTTTCGGAGCCTGCGCAGCCAGGACGCGATGTACGAGGCCGAGTTGTCGATGACCGCGTTGTCGATGCCGGCGTCGCCGCACAGAAACGTCGCCCCCATTTCCGCGACCAGCTCCTCCCTGCTGTAGTCGCGAGACCCGAACACGATCGGACCCGTAATCCCCGGGCGGTCGAGCCGGGATTCATGCCCGGTGCTGTGTACCAGTTCGTGAAACAACACGCCGTAGTAGGCTTCGGGACCGTCGAACCGCTCTCTGGGGGGCATGCCCACCTCGTCGGTCGACGGATCGTAATACGCCCGGGCACCCCCGTGACGAACCGGCGGCGCTTGAGGCATACCGGAGACGATTCTCTCACAGGCCTCGATCGGCGAGAATGAGTTTTCGCGGGTGGGAGCGCTTGGATATGGCACGTCGGCACACTGTTCGACGTTGAACACGGTGTAGTACTTCAAGAAGGGGCGTTTCTCGACTTCGCCGGTGTCGGCGTCTGTACGCTCGATCCAGTTCCAGAAGATACAGGGGAATCCATGTTCTCCCTTCTTGACGGATCCACCCCGGTCACGCGCCTGTTTGAAGGTTAGCCAGTAGGGAGCCTCGTAGCTCGCGGCGGCGAGTAAGAAAACGTTGATGCCGCGATACGGCCTGTCCGACGCCAGGTTCCGTGGCCGACGCTCGGCTCCGCCCCACGGCCGGTGCCAGGGGACGGTTCCAGACTCAAGAAGGGCGATGACGCGATCGGTGATGACCTGGTAAGCGCGGTTCATCTTCCTACAATGGCCGGAGCCTATTAAACGATTGAACCGATTCGGCCGTGCCCTTGAGGTGGGACGTCCGTTGCTGGCAGGATGTGTCCGACCGCGAGGAACAGACACTCGCACGTCTTGTCCAGAGGAGGATACGATCGCGCAACCAACGTACCGTGACACGGAGTCGGCATACGCATGTTCCGCTCGCTGCTAACTGTTGCAAGTCTCTACAAGTACCTTAAACCCAAGTGGGCCGATGCCATGGTTCGCGCGGGATCAATACACGTGGGGACGCTCAACACGTATCGTGAACTTGAAGCCGAGGATCCCGAGCGCGGCGATATCGGAGAAGGAACGCGCACTCTGCATTCCGATGATAAGCCGCGCGTCTACAACAGTACCGCGGAGCTTCCCCCATCGCTCTCGGGGATTGAGTGCGGGAAAGGCGGCCTGGCAACCAATGGTCCGAATGCGATTGTCATCAAGAACCGGGTCGCGGATGCCTACGTGTACTGCGTCACCGAGCGGTTCGATGCCGCGGTGATGGGAGAATTCGGTGGCGCCTGTGTTCGTATCGAGGAACCGAGTGAGTTCTTTGAAGCCGTGGACGGCCAGTTCAAGAACCACCTACATGAGCTCGGACGCGTTCTCGGCAACGGCACCCTTGATCGATGTGTCTATGCCGAAAGGCGCGAGAACTACCACGCCACTACCCCGGTCGACACCTGCTTTCTCAAACCGCCACGATACGAGCGCCAATGTGAAGTGCGAGCCATCTGGCGTCCTGCCCAGCTGCCCATCGCGCCCGTCTCGTTCGAGTGCCCTGCCGGCGCCCGGTACTGCCGACGACACGCCTGACATGAGCTTGTAGCCATAAAGAAGGTGATGGTCCGGGCTGGACAGGCGCATTGCGTGCCGCGCGACACGACATCGACCAATCTCGGATCCAGTCAGAGAGCGCCCTGCGTTCTGTCAATCGCCGGACTCGGTCGTGTCCGTCTCAGCCGGTTGCGGGCCATCCGGGTGTACTCCGTGCCGGTGTCGAATCCGACGTATCGGCGACCGAGTTCTTTCGCGGCCACCGCCGTCGTCCCCGAGC
>JAJDDS010000221.1 GCA_029260195.1 Phycisphaerae bacterium | reverse complement strand
TTGGGTGTCGGAGAGGATCAGGAGGTCTTGATTGTCCGTGAGGTAGAGTTCCGTTTCGTAGTCGTCATCGTAGTCCTCGGTATGGAATGAGCCGCTGCGCAGCTTGAGAACGGAGATGGGCGAGACGATACTCCCGGAAGCGTATCCGTAGCCGTCAGGGGCGGGGGTCGTTAGCAGCGGATTCCAGAAGTCTTCGCCGGCGGAACCGGAATCGCCGTCGAAGCGATCACTGTCGTAGTAATTGTCGCCGTCGTCGCCGAAGAAGTTGACGTAGAAGTAGTCATTGTAGTAGGTCCACGAAAAGCTTTCCATCTCGGTGACGGGGCCGATGAAGTGGGCGTATTCGTTGTAGTCGTCGTCGTTGTACCAGTTGAATCGTCCCGCCAGGTGCATTTCCCAGAAGTTGTAGTCTTCGTAGTCGTAGTTGTCGAAATCCCAGGAGTTTCCGGGACCGTCGATCTTGATGAGCGGCGGCAGATTCCACTTGGCGGGGTTGCGGGCTTTGAACCACACCATGGGATCGTCGTTGAGCGTGTCGAGTTCCGGGAGTTCATCGTTGAGGCTGTAACCGTCGTAGTCGTCGCAGTAGAACTTGTCCGTGAGCTCCATGCGCCACCAGGTTATTTCGGTGTCGTCGGTCTCGGCGTAGTTGGCGTACAACTCCTGGATCATGATGTCCTGATCGTCCGAACAGGAGGTGTCGAAGAGCACGCGGTCGCCGACGATCTTGTTGAAGGAGCTTCCGGCGTTACTGGCGCAGGTCGTGTTGACTTCGAGGTAACCGTTGCTCTCCACCGTGCCGTAAAAGACTTCCGCGACGTGCCGCGGCGTACCCGTGTGATTTGTGTCGCCAAGCTGATTGATGTACGCGTTCGGGAGCATGGCGTGGAGGCCGATAATCTTAACGGCATCGTCGGTCGGCGCGGCGGTCATGTTGAAGTTGAAGTCGCCGGTGTCGGTGCTGGTGATGACGAAGATGTCGTGTGGCGTGTACCCGAGGTCCCCGTCGAGATTGATGTCACCGGGGCTGACCGCGTAGTCACGGGCATGCACGGCGACTTCGATGTCGTAGTGGGCCTCGATGACGTCCTCAAACGTCTGCCCGTTGAACGTCGTGACGAACGTCACCGTCTCGCCGCCGGGGAAGGGCAAGACGTTGCCTTCGACAACCGGTGCGCCGTTCACCGCCAGCGTCGCGCCGGCGTCGATCGGACCGATCGTGATGTTTGACCCACCGCCCGGCGCGGGCGTGGCAGCCACCAGTCCAGTGGCCAACCAACCGAACGCGGACATCATCAGGTGCTGTTGAACTCTCATCGTACCTTCCTTTTACGTTGACGTGCTTACGGGGCCGGAACGACCTCGACGGTCGAGCGCCAAACTGCCCCACGCTACGGGCGTGGCGCGTCTCCGCCCCCAGCATCACGACTCTTATGGAACCCCAGATGCCTTCTGTTGGTGCATCGTAGGCCCGCGAGACGCCAAACGCAAGTCGCCCTGTTTCATTTCGCGCGTCGTGCGCATTTGTGACCGGTTCGGATGACTACCGTCGGGGTGCAACTGCTCCGGGTCCGCTTCTACTCGGGAAAACGCGAAGGACCCGCGTTGCCGCACTCGAATCGCCGATCGAGGTTTTCGACGGCTTGGGATGGACGAATTCACGGACCGATTCGATGGCAAGGCTGACGGCGTGCCAAGCCGACGTGGTCGCAGCCGGCGATCTTGCTGGTTTTCCGGAGCCTGCGGTGCGGCGGTATCGGTCCATCCATCGTTTCAGGGCGATGGTTCTCCTGGAACGGTTATCAGCCGAGGACGTGCCGCGCGATGCCCCCGGACCCACCGCTGTACCGACACTCACGCCCGCACCGCGCGCCGCATGGGCTGCCGGCGCCTGTACGTCAGCGACCGCCATACCCACTCCAGCGGACCGAACCGGTAACGGGACAACCACAGCGGAGAGTACCACAGTTGCAACACTGCCACGCCCAACACAACAACGAGTTGTCCCAGGCGATCCACCCGGCCGAACAGTCCAAACCCGTGCCCGTAGAACAGTGTCGTACAGATTACCGAGTGCATGATGTAATTGGTGAACGCCATCCGCCCCACGGCGCCGAACCTGCGCTTCAGCGCGTCAAGCCGGTCCGATCGACACGCGAGCATGACGACGCCCAGCCACGCGGATGCAGAGAACAGGCTTCCCACGTAGTTGAACAATGATCCCACGCCCATGCACTGCGTCATCTCCCAGCCACACGCGTGCTGGTAGTGAATCCCATACGCGCTCAGGGGCAAACCACAGGCGAATCCGACGATGACCGCGGAGGTGTAGAACGTGTTCGACCGTGCGGCCGACAAGACGCCGCACTTCAGTAGCGCCATCCCCAGCAGCATCACCCCGAGTATGCGCCATCCGAATATGAAAATGAAACCGAGAAATCCCACCCACGACTCGTGCCGTGCGGGCAATTGGTCCACGTAGGCGCCTCGATAAGCCGCTTCCTCGGCCTGAATGGTCTCGCCTGATGGTGACCACATCGTCAGCATCTCCCTCGCCTCGTCCGCCGGCGCGCTTTCGAGATACGATGAGAAACCGACCATGAGCAGTGCGGGAATGCACAGGAACACAAACCCCACGATCGTGAGCAGCACCACGCCTCGGTTCCGAAATAGAAACGCAATCAGCCCGCAAAGCGCATAGCCGAGCAAGATGTCCCCGTACCACAAAAAAACACCGTGTAAGCAGCCGAACAAGACCATCCAGAGCATGCGGCGGTAGTGAATGCCCGCCGATCGCCCCGTCCGCTCCGTAGCACGTGAAGTCATGAGCAGGATGCCCGCACCGAACAACGCGGAGAAAATGGTGATGAACTTCGCGTCAGCCAGCACGTGATTGATGCACCAAAGCGGGAAGTTCAGTGCATCGCCGCTTCGGTATGACGTCGGGTTCATGTACGCGCAGAGCGGCATGGCGTACGACTGCATGTTCATGAGCAGAACGCCGCACAGCGCGAACCCGCGCAAAACATCGATGCTGTTGATTCGCTCACTGCCGGCTACCGGTGAAGCCGACACCGCTCGTCCTGCCGCGAGGGAGGCGTCGTGATCTCCCGCGCTCGGTTCGGTGATGCCCGGTGACTGATTCTCGCTGGTGTTGAAATCGTGTTGTGGCCCATCGTCCACGCCCATGATTGACTCCTGTCGTCGTCGGCTGGCTCAACACTGGCGATGCTCACATCCCAAATGCCGCCCGCAGAGCGCTGATGGTCACGACGGTCGCCTCAAATGTCGTGTCCGTCAACTCGGAGGTGAGCGATTCGCATGCCGAGCGACGATTGGACATTGCGGGAGAATCTCGCGTTTGAGGGGGCGGGGTTGACCGGAGGGCGCGGGGGGGTAGGCTGACGGGGTGTCAAATGCCGAGCTCCTAATTTTCGCGAAGTACCCGGAAGCCGGGGCGGTAATGACGCGTCTTTGTCCGCCGTTGAGCGCCGAAGAGGCTGCGACGATTCAGCGCGCGTGCATCCGGTTGCTGTGCGAGCGTTCGTTTCGCGCGTGGCCCGTTCGTCCTCGGTTGGTGATTTCGCCGGATGACTCAGAGTCGCGGTTCCGCGAGTTCACGGGTCCGTACGTGCCGATGGTACCCCAAGGTGAGGGTGATCTCGGGGCGCGGATGCTGCGGGCTGCGAAGGCGACGCTGGACGAGGGGGGGGAGGACGTCCTCATCATCGGGTCGGACAGCCCTACTCTTCCGGAGCGGCTGTTGGTCGACGCACGGCGAGGGTTGTCGGAGGCAGACGTGGTGCTGGGGCCTTGCGGTGACGGTGGTGTGTACGTGGTGGGATTGCGGGCGGTTCGGGCGGAGATGTTTGCCGGGGTTGAATGGAGCGGCGAGCGTGTGGCCGCGCAGATGCGCGCGGGTGCGGAGACTGCTGGGTTGACAGTGACAACCATTGACACTTGGTATGATATTGATCGCCCCGCCGACCTTTCGCGTGCGCTCGAGGACATTCGTTCGGGGGGTGCGTTCGACGATTTCGAGTTGCGGCAGGTGCTCGAAGGTGTGCTGGACGGCGTGGCGAGCCGGAGTGCGGGGGCTGGTTCATGAGCGAAGATCCGCGGCTGGATGGATTGAATGAGTTTCTTGACGCGGTGGCGGCGAAAGCGCCGACGCCGGGCGGCGGTGGGGTGGCTGCGGCTGTGGGGGCGCTGAGTTGCGCGATGGGCCGGATGGTGGGAGGGTACTCGCCGGGCAAGAATGCGCCGGAAGCGGACGGGGCGATCGTCGGGCAAGCGGTCGCGCAGTTGGAGCGGGCTGATCGGTTGTTGCGGGCGTTGATTGTGGAGGATGCGCGTGCGTACTCCGCACTGAGCGACGCCGGGCGGAAGTTGAATGACGACCCGGCTACGGCGTCGGATCACGACGCAGCCGTCGGTGTGGCGATCGCGGTGCCACTGGAGGTGGCGGCGCTTGCAGCAGAGAGCCTGAGTGTTTTGGAGCGTCTCTTACCCGCGTCGAACCGCTACCTTCTCAGCGACTTGGGTGTGGCGGCGGTTTTGGCGGACGCGACGGTGCGCGCGGCGTGCTATCTGGTGCGTGTGAATCTCCGCGGGATTCGTGACGGCGATTCGCGGCGTGGGTCGGCGTCCGATGCGGACCGGTTGATCATTCGCGCGAGGGCGTCGCTGGGGCGAATCGAGTCGATTCTCGCTGATCGAGTTTAGCCCGCGTCGTGCGCTCGTCGATACACTTGATGATGAGCGACGCTCCGCACGAACCCTTGGACCGTTCTTCCGGAGAGGCCGGTTCCGCGCCCGCGGGCGGGAAGCGCAATTGGCTGGGGATCCAGTTCGAGTGCTGCACCACGTACAGCCGGATCTATAAGAACGGCGCCGGGACGGCGTATGTGGGGTGGTGTCCGCGGTGTGGGCGCCGCGTGAACGTTGCGGTGGGGCCTGGGGGCACGGACGCACGATTCTTCCGCGCGACGTGACGGCGTGCTCGCTTCCAAAGGGTGCATCCCAATTCGTGGCGGCGCTGCGTATGAAGTGCATGCGGCGTGGCCTGTCATTCCGAGCCTTTGGACTGCGCTCAGGACAGGCTCCGCGAGGAATCTAGCCGCGAATGAAGCATCAGCAAGATTCCTCGCTCCGCTCGGAATGACAA
>JAJDDS010000023.1 GCA_029260195.1 Phycisphaerae bacterium | reverse complement strand
GGGGGGGCTGGAATGACGGGGTGCGGGTTCGTGCCGGGTTGGCGCGTGGGGTTCGACGGGGGTGGGGTGGGGCCTATAATCGGGGTGATTGTTCGCGGGCGCGGTCGGATGGTCCGATAGGTGAATGGGAGGATGCTGAATTGGTGGACATTCCGCTGGCGAGGCCAGACATCACGGAGACCGAAATCGAGGCGGTGACGGCAGTCCTGCGGACGCCGAATCTGGCGCTGGGTCCTAAGCTGGGGGAGTTCGAGGCGGGGATGGCGTCGTACTGCGGGACGCGGTTCGGGGTGGCTGTGTCGAGCGGAACGGCGGGTTTGCACCTGCTGATGCTGGCGATGGGCGTGGGGGAAGGCGACGAGGTGATTACGACGCCGTTTTCGTTCGTGGCTTCGGCGAACTGTGCGATGTACGTCGGGGCGAAACCGGTGTTCGTGGACATCGATCCGGAGACGTGGAACATCGATGCCGGGCGCATCGAAGCGGCGATTACCGAGCGAACGAAAGCGATCATCGCGGTGGATGTTTTCGGTCAGCCGGCTGACTACGGGGCCATCCTGGACGTCGCGCGGCGGCGCGGGCTGCGGGTGATCGAGGATTCATGCGAGGCGCTTGGGGCGCGGTATCGAGGTCAGCCCTCAGGGTCGATCGGTGACGCCGGGGTATTTGGCTTCTATCCGAACAAGCAGATCACGACCGGCGAGGGCGGGATGCTCGTGACGGACGACGTGGAGGTTGCGAACCTGTGTCGCTCGATGCGGAACCAGGGTCGTGATGGGCTGGGTGGTTGGTTGGACCATCCGCGGTTGGGGTTTAACTACCGGCTGAGCGACATCAACTGCGCCCTCGGCGTGGCGCAATTGTCGCGGATCGAGACGATTCTGGCGACGCGGTCGCGGGTGGCGTCGTGGTATTTGGACGCGTTGGAGGGTGACGATCGAATCGTGACGCAGCGGATCGCGCCGGACGTGGCGATGAGCTGGTTTGTGTTCGTGGTTCGGCTGGCGGATCGGTATTCGGAGGTGGATCGGGATCGCGTGTTGCGGGGTCTTCGTGACCGGGGGATTGGGTGCAGTAACTACTTCGTGCCGATACACTTGCAAGAGTACATGGTGGAGCGGCTCGGGTATGGGGAAGGGGCTTTTCCGGTGTGCGAGCGAACCGCGAATCGAACGATCGCGCTACCGTTTCAGAAGGACCTGACGCGGGAGACGGTGGTTGAGGTCTGCTCGGCGCTGCGTTCGATTCTGTGAGCGACAGAATTGTACGATCGCGTGGGTGTCGAGCGGGTATCATGGTCGGGGAGGAATGGCGAATGTCGAATGGCGAATTCAGAATGAGGCAGGCGGTCGCGGCGGCGTTGGTCTGCGCGGCGGCGGCGTTCGCGCAGGAGGGGGAAAGGCGAAAGCCGAAAACCGAGAGCCGAAAGACGGATGCTACCCGCCGGTCGGAGGAAGTGACGACGCTGATTGACCAACTGGGCGCTGCGGACTACGAGGATCGGGAGGCGGCTGACGCGCGGCTGCGGGAGATCGGAATGGAGGCGTTGGAGCCGTTGGCGGAGCGGTTTCAGCGGCGGGACGATTATGAGGCGTCACTGCGCATCCAGCGTATCGCGGAGTACATCTACTTCTGGGACCGGGTACTGGGGAAGAACGGTTTCCTGGGGATTCAGCATCGCAAGTACGCGGACAGCACTTACTATCAGCCAAACGATGAGCGTGTGCCGCCGGACACGGCTGCTTTCGCGATCGAGCGGGTCATCGAAGGGACATCGGCCGATCGTGCGGGATTGCAGAAAGGCGACGTTATCATCGCGGTGGACGGTCATCGGCTTCCCGCGACGGCGGAGCTGACGGCGTTCGCGGATCAGATTCGTGGGAAACCCCCGGGGACGAAGATGGTCTTCGATTTGTGGCGTGGCGAAGAGTTCATGTCGCAGCCAATCACCATCGGGCATCGTCCACCGAGCTACTATTACCGGGGGCAGGCGCCTCGTGATCTTCAGGATCAATTCAATGCGGCGGTGAAGGCGTTTCCGGTATGGTGGGTGCCGCGGTTCGGAGCAATTTCCGAATCTTCGCGTACGGGTGAATGGCCGTCGACAGACGGGTTCGAGTACTATCGGAAATAGCGAGGGAATTCAGAATGGCGAATAGCGAATTCAAAATGATGGTGTGGCGTGCGTCGGAATTCGGAAGCCGGCGTTCTTGCATTCGCCATTCGCTATTCCGCATTCGCCATACCCTCCTTACTATCGCTAATGACTGAAGCAACGATTCCGAAACTTGAACACTGCGCTTCGGGTCGGCCTCCGTGGTTGGATCGGTTTATGCGGCGGCGGCCGGAGATGGCGTATATGGCGCCATTCCTGGCCTATCTGGCGCTGATGAGTTTTCAGTCGCTGGTCGAGGAGCCTTACTACCGGCTTCACTTCTACACGCTGCGTACGATTGGCGGACTGGCAGTGGCGTGGGCGTGTTGGCCCTACTTGCCACCGTTTGGAAAACTGCACCCGGTCAAGTGTGTCGTGTTCGGACTGCTCGTCGCGTACGGGTGGGTGGTGATCCACCGGCTGGTCGCGGGGCAGTACGTTGACGGGGCGTGGCTGACGGAGCGGGCGAAGTGGTACGGCCAGCCGTTGGGGGCGGACGCTAAGCCGGCGGACTTTTTCGATCCGAAGTCGGTGTACGGGACGGGGGTGATGTACTGGGTCTACCTGATCGTGCGCATCGGGGGGGCATCGACGACGGTGCCCATTGTGGAGGAGTTATTCTGGCGAGCGTTCCTACTGCGGGCGTTAATCGACTGGGATGATTTCGAGGAAGTTTCGCTAGGGAAGTTCACGTGGCGGTCGTTCCTGATCTGCTCGCTGCTGTCAGCCGCCGAGCATCCGCAGTGGGAGGTCGGTATACTATGCTGGTTTGTTTATAATGGGCTGTTCTACTGGACGCGCAGTATACTGTGTTTGGTGGTGACGCATGGGATCACGAACTTCGTGTTGTATACGCATGTGGTGCTGCGGGAAGACTGGGTCTTCTGGTCGTAGGGGGGGAAGGCGAACGGCGAAAAGAGCGGAAAAGGAAAACGGACAAAGATATAGCCACAGAGGACACAGAGAAACGGAGAAGGCGTGAGTTGAGAGACTGACAGCGCCGACCGGTGAAGGAGTTTTGAGATGGGACTGCTCGATAGACTTCGGGGCGAACTGGTTGATATCGTCGAGTGGATGGACCACACGGGCGACACGCTGGTCTGGCGATTTCCGCGTTATCACAATCAAATCAAGAATGGGGCACACCTCATCGTTCGGCCTGGGCAGGTGGCGGTGTTCGTGCATCGCGGGCAACTGGCGGACGTGTTCCAGCCGGGGGCGTACGAGCTGCGCACGGACAATCTTCCGATCCTGTCGACGCTGCAGGGATGGAAACATGGATTCGAGAGCCCGTTCAAATCGGAGGTGTACTTCGTCAGCACGCGGCAGGTGACCGACCTGAAATGGGGGACGCCGAATCCGATCATGCTACGCGACCCGGACTTCGGTCCGATCCGGCTGCGCGCGTTTGGGCAGTACACGCTCAAAGCCACCGACGCGGCGGCGCTGCTGCGGGAGCTGGTGGGGACGGACGACGTGTTCGAGGCT
>JAJDDS010000220.1 GCA_029260195.1 Phycisphaerae bacterium | reverse complement strand
GACCACGCCGGCCAGCCCCTTGACGGAGAAGACCTCGGGCGGCATTGACGAAGACGATAACTGAGGTGACGGTCCGGAGGACGCCCGCCCATCAAATCCGGCATGCGAGAACACACGCGGCAACACCAACTTTTTATTGATGATGCTCTGCACACGATCGTTCTCACCGCTGCGCGCCGGATCCACGTCGGGGATGTTCGCCTCCAGCCACCTTCGGCATTGATGGCCGGTCATGTGCGACGGCAGCCAAACGCAGATTGTGCCACCGTCGACCCGCCAGAAGTAACGCCGTATGAACCGATTCGATCCACGGTTATGCTCCAAGCACGATAAGTAGAAGTGTCGAGTGACCAGTCCCTGAAGAGTTGTTGCCGCTGTTGAGTCCTGTTCCAGCTGACTGGCGACCGGCTGTGCTCTGAGCCTCTTATCTGCATGATCCAAGAACGCCTTGAAGTACCGGCGGCAGTCTGGGCCGTCGCGGTCTGTCTGCGATGCCTGTGGAAGCCTGCTGAATTTGTCGGACGTGAGATCGTACGCCCGATCGATTGTCAGGGTGTTGCCCCGGGCCCACGCCGCAGCCAGCGCACTTTCGCGAAGGGCCCCGACGAACTCAACAAAACGCAGTGGCTGCTGCCTGGTGTTTCCGAACGGTTTCCGATGCTCATGGAACTCACGCAGTGCGAGTGCGTCGCTGTGGTTTACGATCAGCTCCGCCAGTTCCACAAGAGAAGATCGCCGATACGAATCAGATCTCTCATGGCCGCGTGTCTTGGTCTGTGCCGTGTGCAAGTTCATCGTCTACCACCCATGCCTCTGGCGCGCCGTCACGCGCCTGATGGCCTTTCCTGCCAGCGCGTTGATTTCGAACAACCACGTCTTGGTTGCCGAGGATTGAGTGACGCGATCCCAGGCCTCCTGAACGCGTTGGTTGTGCTCAGCCACGTCGGCGGTTTCGCAAAGGTCCAGCCGGTCGGCGTCGAAGACGCCGTAGGCAATGATCCTTGACGACCGGCTCTGAATCTGGATCTCCAGGGCGTAAGCGACGAGCGGATCTGACACGCGCGAAACGTACAGCCACTGAATCTCTCTGCGCTCTTGGCCGAAGACAACCGCGGTTTGCGCCAGGCCCCCGGAGGCGGCGTCCGCTTGCTCGCGCTTCAGATCCTTACGAATCGACTCCATCACGTCCTCAAGGGACAACGAACCACGCTCTGTTCCGATCGGCTTGACATCGAAAACGACGCGCCAACGGAACTTCCGTTTCAGGACAGTATGCTTCTCAAGTTCCTGATGGATCAGCTCCCCCTTTCCCAGGTCGCCGCGGGCGCAGTTATCAGGAGTAATCCCCATCAATGGGTGAGCCCGGAGGCGGCGAATCCGCTCGCGTGAATCCTGATAATCTTCCTCGAGGTGTAGAACTCTCTCATGGTACTCAATCGCCAGCTCCGGCTCGTGCGTGCGTTCGAGCAACTCTGCGATCGCGGACAGCGTCGGAAGGACAACAGGGCTATCGCCCAGCGCTGCCGCGAAGCTGATCCGCGACTCCAGCTCCCACAGGACGCGGTTGTCCGCCCGGGCGGCGTCGGCCAGCAGGAGGCTCGCTTCGTGAGAGAAGCCTCTGGCACGAAGCTGCTCTGTGATTTGCAGGATGCGCCCCCAGCTTTCGGAACCACTGTGTTGCATCAGAGCAGTCGCTTCTTTGATCTGCTCGTCCCGCCATGCCCGCTCGTTTCGCTTCCGAATCTGCGCAGTCAACCCCGGCGGAAGGCCCATGCAGGTGCGCAGGTTCTCCGCTGGCAACTGCAACGCCACCTGTCGACTGTCGTCTGTATCACAAAGGCGGCCGCTGCCGTCCTCCAGCACCGTCAGTACCTGACCTACGCCCACCCAGCCGACGGCGACCACAGGTGCGCTCACGGCGATCTCCTGCGCCGGCCCTGCCAAGGACGGAGACCAGATTTTCAACGTGAGGTCGTCCAGGCCGGCGGTGGCAATGTGCTCCGCACCGCAGGCGACGGCGCAGAACTCGCCGCGGTGCGCTGGAACACGGTGTGCGGCGAACTCCCGCTGCGTGTCGTACACGTGCAGGTCCCCCGATCGCGACGCGTGCATCAACAGCCCCGACGCGGGATGGAAGTCCAAGCCCGTCAAAGCAGGAATCCGCGGCAGCTCGACCGGTTCGCTTTCGAACGCCAGCCTTAACGTGTCGAGGTCCCACGCTCGAAGCACACCGCCTGTCCCGAGGCTGGCGAGCACGAGCGATCCGAGTGGGCTCATAGCCACCACAGCGCCTTGTTGCGCGTCGAGGTCGGCCAGTTGCGTGCCGCGCGCCACGTCCCAAAGCCTGATCCTTCCATCCTGGCCACCCGAGGCGAGAATCTCGTCGGTCACGAATGCCACAGACAGCACACCGCAGCCGAACCGCTGTGTATGGAATACCTCGAACAGCGGAGAAGCATCTGCAACTGGACGATGGCCCTCCAGCGCGTAGACAAGAATCAGGCCGGCTCGCGTGCCGGTCGCCAGGCGAATGCCGCGAGGAGAAACAGCGAGTGCATAGATCGAATAGCCGTGATCCAAGCGGCGTATGGCCTGAGCCCGCCCGGTGCTGCGTGCGTCCGGCCAGGCCAGTAGTGTCGGTTCGGCGCCACCGGCGCCAAGGAACACGATGTCCTCCGCCGCTGGTGCCGCGGTTCCACGGATCGGGTCGGGCACAGGAACTGCGCCAGCCGGTGGTATCCGTGTCCGTGTCGGACTAGCGGTAGTGATCCACTGTGACGTATCGACCATGCCGATCGCTCCTTGAGTACGCGCCGGGTCGCATGTCCTGGTAGTAGCTTGGAAGTTCGATGTCTGGCTTGTTGAGATCCTCCGGCCGTTGGTATCCTTGGCCTTTCCGCACCTTGTCCGCAAGACGTTGTGAGTCGGGCACCGCTGACGATCTCAACTGCGGACTTGGAGCAGACGGTGGACTAACGGCCGCGTCACCTCCCGTATCCCGCATACACGCAATGAGCGTGTCCATGGCATAGCTCTTGGATCGCTCGGAAGACTGAGGCAGGGCTGCAACCGCTTCATCGATCGGGCGACTCCCGGCTGGGGTCGTGCTGTAGGGATGTACACTTACCCCGTAGCGCCGGGCGCTGTTGATTTCGCTCAGGACCTGTTGGGCTTTGTAGATGTCCCCTCTACAGGCGGCAGCGGCTCGTTCGACCTCCCGCTTCGCATCTCGACCATAGTGCTTGCGAGCGGCGTCCTCGGTTGCGGGCAGGTCGTTCTTCTCCCGCGCCTGCAGGAACTGATGCGTCTGGATCCCGTACTGGTTAAGCCGATCGATGATCCCCCTGATCTCAGTGGATACTTGATTCTCCTGTTGCCGCAAGCCGTCAAGGCGTCGTTCCAGATCGTAGCCTACCGGCGTCGCCAGCGGTGTGGGGGCGCTGTATCCCGGCTTGTCCTCAACCGCATTGGAGTCCGTGGATTGACGCTGCGCTTCGGCCCGGACGACCTCGGCACGGAGCCTCTCCAATGCGTCCGTCGCATCGCGAAGGTAGCGGGCCTCTCCTTGGACACTGCAGGCTGTCTTGTCTAGATCGTAACGTTCCGGCACGGAATTCCACCCATTACCATGATTCAGTAGCTCAACGTCGCGGGCCGCCCAACAGCGAGCTCAGTAGCAGCTGAACGGCGGCTCTACCGGCGAGGTTCGACCTTCGCGGCCTTCAATCGTCGCTTCTGATTGTCCAGTTTCTTCTCTCCTCCACGCCGTTGCCCCTCCTGCGTCTTCTTGGACTTGTCGAGAAACGTCTTGTCCTCCTTCGCCGCTTTGACTCCCTCCTGAACCTGCGCGCGTGCCGGCCCTGTGTCGATCTTGCCCGCGGCGCGCGCTAGCTCCGCCGTATCCTTCGCTACTGCTCCCGATCGCTTGTTGAGATCCTGCTCCAGTTTCTTGGCTCCCTGGAAATGCTCTTTCAGTTTGTGCTCTTTCTTTGCGTGTTCCTTGTCCGTCACCTCAGCGGCACGCTTGATGCTCCTGTCGGTTTGCGCCGTCCCCTCCGACGTGCCCGCGCGGCTGAGCTTCCGAACACACTCAGCCTGGGTCTCCTTGTCTTTGACCACCTTCTCTCCCTCGCTGAGTCGTTTGTCCGTCTCTTTTTTCCGGTCACGCGTTTCTCCGGTGATACCCTTCCTGCGCCTCGGTTGGTCTATTGCCATCACAGAATCCTCCATTCAGTAGTCAGCGACCTGCAGCCGCTCCATCAACGTGGTATCATCGTCAGCCTCGGAATCCTCCGGCTCGTCCAGCACTTCCCCTATGGTCCCAAGCACCGTGTTGAGTGTGTCGTTTACCTCTCCGAATCGCGCGAGGACGTCGTCGTTGTATTTGTCCACGATCGCGTCGAAGGACTGCCGGACCGCCTCGAACTTCGTGCAGCCCAGCTGCATGTCCTGCTGGTGCGGGATCCACACCTTGTTATGGAAATCAGTATTCACCCGGCGCTGCAGCTGATCCCGCAGATCGATCAGCGTTGCGTATACGTGCGTCAGCTCCTCACGGCGCCTCAATGGGTCCTCAATGGCCGCGGCGAGATTGACCTGGTGTGGCACCAGGACCCTTGCCTTGGCCATCGTTTCCTGGATGGCGTCCAGCAGTGCCATGAGGTGCCCTTTCATGACATCGAGTGTCATGAGCAGCCGTTCCTCTTGGCCGTCTGTGAACCATTGATCTTCGGCCATGTGGGGGACGATTTCGGCAGCCGTCGGCGATTCGCCCAGCCGGAGATATGCGTTGGCGTTGAGCCCACGGACGCGCCGGGGCTTGTGCAGCCCTTCGGTGTAGAAGTAGGCCTCACCGGGCAACAAGCGGGCGAGCTCCTCGATCTCGGTGGCGCCCAGCAGCATCGCGCCGCCAAGATCTTCCCGATCATCATTGCTCACCAGCCGGTGAGCGAGTTTGGTGCCGGTGTTCTTGACGACCTCGGGGGCCACCGCCGACGGAAGCTGATCGGCAATGATGATCCCCTCGCCCAGGGCACGAACCTCGGCAAGCATGCGTGAGACGTACCGTGCAGCAAAGGCCCTCGGGTCGGCGACGTCCGGGGACGCCTTGGCCTCGCCAGTGCGACCCACGATGTTGTGCGCCTCTTCGATCACCGTGACGTGGCGCAAACCGCCGCTGCGTCTGCGCGGATCGATCCGGATGTGCTCGCGAATCGCCCCCAACAGAAAGAGCGTCAGCAGGCAGGCGTGGTCCTGTGAGAGATAGTCCATCTCGATGACGGCCGGGCTCTCGAGCAGTTCGGCTATGTTGGGGATGCTCCGGTGACACTGGAAGATGCGTCCCATGGCCCGACGGGTGAGTAGCCCCAGGCGCACGGCGATGGCCGCTTGAACGTTGGAACGAACCTCACCCTCGTATTCCTTCGCCGCCATGATGCGCGGGGCGGCTTCGACCAGATCCGCCATTCGCGGGAAGTCGTTCTCTTCCCGCCCCTCGTAGACAGCCTCGATGGCCTCGGCAATCAAGGCTTGGAGTGGTCCTTCCATGGGCATCGCCGCTTCGAAACACGCCAGGAGCTGGCCGATGTGCTCGTCCAGGCTGACCCCCTGGGGATACTCGAGCGGATTGAAGCGCAAGGGGGAGATGGTGTCGTTGCCCGGTGTGTAAACCCGGATGCGCTCGGCCATCTGTCGGACAGACTCGTCGGGATGATCGCGAAGCGTCTTGAGCACGCGGTATTCGGTCTTGGCCGGCTCGATGACCAGGAACGGCACACCATGCCGACACAGCTGAACCAGCAGATTGAACAGGGCGGTCGTCTTTCCGCTGCCGGGCACGCCGGCCACAAAGACGTGCTTGGCCAGCGCATCCAGCGCAAGACGTAGCTCAAGGTTCGTCTGCCTCCTGCACTCGAATAGTCCCGAGAGGTCATCGGGCGATTGGCGCTTCTCGGGTGGCTGCGATTCCAGGTCGTCTCCGATCAGAATGGTGCCAGAGCGCTCCTGCCGTAGCGGATCGGTGGCTTTACGAATGCACCTCGGTGATCCATACCCTCCAACCGGCAACCGACAGAGTCCCTTCAGCTCGTCCACCGTTGCCATCCGGCACAAGCGTTTCAGACCGCGCCAGTTCGGCGGCAGATGGCGGTTCCAGATATCCGGGTGCAGTGCATGAAGCGACACATTCAGGCTTTGGCTGTCGGCCAGCGACTGCTGGACCATCTCCTTGGCGCCGTTACCGCCACGGGAGTCATATGAGACGATTCGGTACTTGCCGCCCGACAACCCTGATTCCGCCACAGTCGATGCCAGCATGAGGGCATGCTCGGAGCGCATGGCGAACGCCTTAATGTGAAACAACAGCTGCGGCTGTCGAAGGGTCCGTTGGAGATCCTGATGCTCCCGAAGAATCTCGTCGGCAATCGGGTCCTTCTTCCTGGCTGGCGTGAGAACCTGACTGCCTGAACGATCCTCGGCCCACGGCTCTGAGGCTGGGATACCCCCGAACGGCTCGTCGCCGTAGGCGTTGATCGACATGAGATGCATAATGTAGCCATAGTGGGCTGCAAGCTCCGAAGCCTGCCGCACTGGCTGAACGAGGATCTCTACTACGCATGGTGTCTCGAGCCTGGAGAGCAGCCGATCGAGCGTAAGGTAGTCGTTCTCCTCCCGGCACTCGAACGGGTACAAAGCGTAGTACAGCGATGGGATGCGGTCGTTCTCCTCCCGGGATACCAGAGGCTCGATGCCCTCCTCCTGGCGGACAAGCTCGCAGACGGCCTTGAAACCCTGATCCAGGCCAGTTTGCTGCTCGTAATCCTCCATGGATTCGAACGTGTAGAACTCGGATAGAGGGCCGGATTCGATCAGTTGGCGCGCGGTCTCGGCAGGGTTTTCTCCGGCGATCCTGAGGACTGCCTGAAGACGGAGCCGTTGTTGGAGACCGTCGCGGCCGCTTGGGTTGAACAGGTACCGGAAAGCCAGGCCAATCTGATCGCCACCGAAGTTCGCCACTACTCGTAGCAGGTGCTCACTTGCCCGGAATATGCGCTCGCGGGCGTTACCCCCGTATTGGGTAACGAGGCGATAGTCCGTGCAGTCCGGGATCGCCGTCACGTTATACGCAAAGACCGTTGTCACAACGCAATCTCCTTTGCACCACCAATGCAGGCGTTTGCAGCGAAGTTCGGGGTTCATCTCCGATTCTACCTACGACGACCTCGACGCCGTCTCCGCCATACAGACCGCGTCAGCCATCCCCACAGATCCTCGGGCCAGTCATAGAACCGTACCTCGAATAGACCGCAACCGACGATGGCCTTTGAACACACCTTGTCGGCCAGCCAAGACAGCGGTATCAAGAAGACGACGACCACAACACTGAAGGGGATGACAATGCCGAGCCTGAATACAACTAAAGGCAAACGGATCAGCTTGGCTGCCCTTTCTCGGCTTCGACTTTTCTTGCATGAAGCCCGCTGGCGAAGCCGATGGGCTTCCGCCCCGTTCGGGCACGAGCCCAGTGCTCGATCACAGTGCTGGACCGCGGCACCGTATCGGCGGAAAAGAAGTGCCCAACGGGCGGACCTGAGGGCAGATTCGTAGCCGCGCTTGCTGCCGGATAGGCTCTCTTCGGCAGTGCGTATGTCCTCAAGCTGGGCCCAGATCGCCTTGGCTTGATCGAGGCGCTCCTGCGCCTTGGCAAACTCAGCCGCGCGGCAGGCCTCTTCTGCGGCCTTGATTAGGACGCGGGCGTTGTCCTGGCTCTTGTCGATCGAGGTGGCGAGCGCCGCGGCCTCCGCGGAAGCCGGGCACAGCTTCTGTGCGATGTTGATCGATTGCGAGGCGGGGCCCAAGTCTCCGGCGGCCTTCGCTTGGCGCGCACGCGTCAAGTGTTTTCCGTACTCGCGACGCGCGGTTGCCAGGGCTTGCCTAGCGTCCGGCAATTCACTCATCGTGGGCCAGGTCTGTGCAGCGTGGCAGAGGTCTTTCTCCGCCTCTTCGAACTGGGCTGCCTCGGTGCGGGGCGTCGCAGCCTCGATCAGCTTGCGCGTCCGAACCTGTCCCTGTTCCACCGCCGCCAACAAGGTCCGCGATTTCGTCGAGTCCGGGCACAGTGCCAGAGCACTACTGGCCGACTTTGCTGCTTTTTCGAGGTCGCGCTGGCCCACGAAGCGCTCGGCATTACCCATCGCCTCGCGGTACCGCGGGTGCGTGTCGGCCAACGCCTTCTTGAGACCTTCCGTGTCCCCGTGGTCCGCCTGCAGCTGCTCGATTTGGCCAATGCACGATTTGGTGTCACGGAAAGCTGCACACTTGAGATTCTTTTGAGCCGCTTGGGCCAGGCCGCAGGCCTGGGCGATCGTTTTGGAGACGCGTCTTTCGAGCAATAGCGCCCGTGGGCACTTCGGCGCTTGCCGCAATGCGGCGTCCACGCGTCTCTTCGCCTCGCTCAGCGTCCTTCGCTTGGCGGCCGAATCCGCCGACTTGTACGCCGACCTGTATTTCGAAGCCCGCTCTCGAGACTGGTTCAGTAGTTCCCTCACCTCCGGCCGATCGGGCAGGAGCTTGAGGCAGCCTTCGAGGAGCTTGCTCGCTTCTTGGAACTTGGCCTTGTCCATCAGTTCGAGGGCTTGGTCGCGGCGGTCGCCGATCTCTTTCAACGTAGACTCAAGTCGGTCGATCAGCCCCAGCGCTGTCCGGTGCCGCGGGATAAGCCTCAGCACCTTCTGCGCCAAGCCGATGGCCTTCTCGGGAAGGTTGGTGGTTGAGGCTTCATTCGCCTCTGCGAGCCACAGCCGGATCTTTGATACCTTGTCACGAAGGTCCCGGATCAGCGCCGCGTCCTTGTCGTTGCGGTCGTCTCGAAGGATCACCTCCAGAAGCTGTATGGCCTCATCCGGATCCTCGTCCTTCAGTTCCGCGACTTTCTGTTTTCGCTGCTGGTTGAGGAAGTGCGCGCCCACCGCGAAGCCGCAGCCGTGGCACTGCTCGACGTCCAGCCGATTACGCTTCCCACAGTCCGGACATCCTCGAAATATGCGCGAGAGGTCCGAGGGGCACTTCTCACATTGCTCCTTGCCGCTGTCTGCATTGACGTGGCCGCAGTTGGGACAGGCCGCGTCCTTGGAAAGTGCCATGCCCTTCTCTGCGCGTTCAACGTCGGTCAACAACTGATCCAACGTCGGGTACCGCTGCGCGGGATCCTTGGCCAGGCAGCGTTCCACGACCGGCCACCATTGTTCCACCGTACTCGTCAGTGCCGTTGGCATCACATTCAAGTGCTTGTCGCGGAGTTGGGAGTAGTTGCCGTCGAACGGCAATGACCCGTCGAGGAGTTCATACAGCACTAGGCCCAGGCTGTAGATGTCACTG
>JAJDDS010000219.1 GCA_029260195.1 Phycisphaerae bacterium | reverse complement strand
AGAAGCCCGAACACCGCTTATCATCTCTGGGCCGACACACGACGACGTCAACCGATACGGGTGGGCTGACAACCTCGCCCGATTCCTTGTCCGCAAACAGGCTGCGTTCAACAACGATACCGCAAAACGCATCGCCGAATGGGGTGACGACATCCCCGAACCCTACTCCACCTACCCCAAAGCCGACGGTGCCTTTCGCCGTTTCAAGGTCGACCCAAGCATGCTCACGGAGGAAGAAGCGGAGGCCATCGGGCACCACCAGGCCTACGTCGTCCAACGCGACCGAAAAAACGTCGGGCTCACCCATGAAGGCATCGCCCTCGCACAGGACGAAGCCGGAATCGGCAGCTTCTACGTCGGTGCCAACATGGACCGCCCCCATCTCATCGAACAGTCGGTCCGCGCTCACGTCGTCTACGAACTCGACAAGGAGTATGTCGTCCAAAACGGCGAGGTCATCATTGTCGACGAGAACACCGGACGCCTTATGCACGGGCGACAGTGGTCCGACGGACTCCACCAAGCCGTCGAAGCCAAGGAAAACGTCCGCGTCAAGGAGGAGACCCAAACGCTCGCAACCATCACCATCCAGAACTTCTTCAAACTCTACGGCGCCATGTCCGGCATGACCGGAACCGCATCCACCGAAGCCGAAGAGTTCATGAAAATCTATAAGCTTGACGTCATCGAAATCCCCACCAACAGACCCGTTAACCGCGTCGACCACAACGACAAAATGTACCGCAGCGTTGACCACAAATACAAAGCAATCGTCGACGAAATCCACGAGGTGCGCCGAAAGGGCAGACCCCGCGATCCATTCCTGCTGGCGGATGCACTCCACGCGCTCCGGCCAATCGCCCAGAAACAGGGCGGTGATACCGCACCGATCGACGAAGCCATCCGCCAGTTCAACAAGGCGGAAGAGGGCGACCAGAAAGTCATCAACTTCATGCTCGAGACCTTCGACATCGCGATGGGTGACCTCGCCACCGGCAGGCCCATCCTTGTCGGTACGACCAGCGTCGAGAACTCCGAGAAACTCTCAGCGCTCCTCGAAAAAACATACGGAATCGACCACGAAGTTCTTAACGCCAAGAACCACGCCCGCGAAGCCGACATCGTGACCAAGGCGGGACACCGGTCCCTCCCAACACGCGGCGCCGACAAAACGCCACTCGGGAACGTCACCATCGCCACGAACATGGCTGGGCGTGGAACCGACATCAAACTCGAAGGCGGCGTCGTGTACCCCAAGTGCAAAATCTCCCACGATAGCGACGCCGATAGTCTCTATCCCGTCGGCGCCACCAAGTGCTGCATCGGTTGCGCGGAATACGACCCACAGACCGGCTGCGCCCATTGCTACAAGCCAAAGCTCGACCCCAGGTTCCCCGAACTCGGGCGAAAAGTCTGTGCGCTCGCGCCGCCCTGCGGGCTCCACATCATCGGTACTGAACGGCATGAAGCCAGACGCATCGACAACCAGCTCCGCGGGCGTTCGGGCCGACAAGGTGACCCCGGGTCAAGCCGGTTCTTCCTCTCCCTCGAAGACGACCTCCTCAAACTCTTCATGCCCGACTGGATGCTCAAGATGATGGAGAAGCTCGGATTCAGCGAGGGCAGCAGCATCGAGGACAAACGCCTCAGCAGAGGCATCGAACGCGCCCAACGAAAAGTCGAGGAGCGAAACTTCGCCTCAAGAAAACATCTGCTCGAATGGGACGAGCCGATGGACTACCAGCGCAAGGAGTTCTACACCCTCCGCCAGCGCATCCTCGAAGGGACCGACCTCGAACAGCTCATCTTCCAGACCATCGACGATTCCATCGAAGAGGGCGTGGCGGACTTTCTCGACGCGCGCTATCGGCACCGCTGCATCGCCGAATGGTGCAGGGCGAAACTGGATCTCCAGATCGATCCCAAGTCCATCGACGTCGACGACCCCGAAACCACCAAGGACACCATTCGCGCAAACGCCAAGCACGAGGTCCGCGATTCCGTCCACACCTCACTCGTCGAATACGTCGACCCCGAAAGTGAATCCTCGGACTGGGACCTCGCCGGCCTCCTCCGATGGGCGCAGGGAACCTACAGATTCCCGTACACGCAGAACCAACTGCGCAAGATGGACCCCGACGACATCGAGGACATTCTTGTCGAAGCCGCCGAGCAGCACTTCGACGACGTCAATCTCGACAGTGTTGAGGTCTACCTGTCCGACGACTACGGCCCCTCGAGACTCTGCGAATGGGCGAAACTGAAGTTCGGCATGAAGATCGAGCAGGAGGAGGTCATCGACAAGTCCGGACGCGACGTCGCCGAACTGCTCGGAGCGCGCGTCCGTAACGCCTACCGCGAGCGTGAAATCGCATACCCCGTCGAACACTGCATCGCCAGCGCGTTCAACGTCGCCGACAGCGACAATGCACAAGCATGCGAACTCGTCTGCAACTGGGCAAACGCAAAATACGGGGCGGACTGGAACGTCGACCGCATTCAGGGCAAACCGGTCCGGCAGATCGCCGACCAACTGATCGTCCTGCAGAAGGACTGGCTCTCCAACGGAAAACTCGACACCGAAATCGAACAGGCTGTCTCCCGACACGACGGCGACGACCTGCAACAATGGGCCAAAACCCGATTCGGACCGGCGTTCAACGAGGATTCACTCGCCGCCGCCGCCGAGCACCCCGCCGACGCCCTGCGCGACATGGGACGCACCATGCTGCGCTACGAACTCACCGCACTCGAAAGGCAAATCCTCCTCCGCATCTACGACCAGGCATGGAAAGACCACCTCCTCGAAATGGACCGGCTCAAACACGCCATCATGCAACGACCCATGGGCGGAGACCAAACCCACCCCCAAAGCCAATACGCCATTGAAGGACGCGAGTTCTTCGATCAGATGTGGACCCTCATCCGAGCACGCGTCACCGACATCATCTTCAAAATCCACGCCGGCGGCGGACCCGCCGGTGACGCTGACAAACCGCAGTCCGCCATGCAGGCTCAACACTCCGATGCCACCGGCGCGGGATTCGCCCACGCCGCCGCCGACACCGACGCAGCCATGCGCGCCCAGGGATCCGAGAAGAAAGTCGAGACCATCCGCAGGGAAGCGCCGCGCGTCAAACGGAACGACCCCTGCCCGTGCGGCAGCGGAAAGAAATTCAAGCAATGCCACGGCCGTGGTGGCTAACGCCGGACCGGAGGCGTTCGCGGCCTATTTCGTGTGCTCGGCGGGTGCCCCGCTCTTCGCCGTAGGCGAAGGGTGACGATCGCACTTCGTGCGTTTGGGGCGAATGCCCAGAATCGCGACTATACTCGCGAATCGGCCGTTGGCGGGGATCACGCGCATCGATCCGTTCGCAACGTAACATTCTGTCACTTAAGGGGTTATCACGAATCGACAAAACGCAACGCTCCGGCACTTGTGTTGCCTCTTAACGGATTGGCGTTTGTGCGTATGGAGGCTTTGGCGCGAAGGCAAACACACCGAAGCGGCACAGACGAGCGGACGATCCATCACCCCAACACCGGTCCGGAGATCAAGCGATGCGAGCCAGCGGGACACACGTTACTCTCACTATCAGCGGCGTTCTCACCGTCATGGCAGCGAGCGGAGTTGTCCTCGCGCTCGACGAGGTTCCCGTCTACCACGTCACCCGCATGGCACCCATGCTCGAGGAGATCTTCCCCGGTGTTCAGTACCCGACCAGCACGTCCAGGGGGCTGAACGAGAACGGCGACCTCGTCGGCGAAGCCGCAACGGGCGTAGGCAGCACCCAGGCATGGGTCTATACCGTTGAGCACGGCGTGACCGCGCTCCCATTGCCACCCGGCTTCGTACGCAGCGTACCGATGGATGTCAGCGACCGCGATGCCAACGGCGAGATCATGATCGTCGGCGGATCAGACCGGGATCTTTGGCTCAGCGACGCCACCCTGTGGCGGTTCTCGACCGTCACCGGCGAGGTGCTCGAGACGCGAAACATCGGTATCCTCCCCGGCTTCGACCAGTGCATCGCCGTCGGTGTCAACAATGGCGGGACGGTCGTGGGGTTTTGTGAATACGTCGGACCCTGGTCACCGCTGAAGTACGATGTTCAAGTGGGCGTACTCGAGCCGTTCGACTTCCCAACACGTCCCGAGGCCCTGAACAACGTGGGACAGGTAGTGGGTGGCCGGTACCGTGGCGATCTGAATGGGAACTATGTCGATCTCGGCATTCCGCCCGACTGCACGAGTTCGGTTCTGCTTGGCATCAATGATCTCGGGTGGGTCTCAGGACGTGCGGGGCGTCCTTGGACCGACGGTGCCGGGCACTTCATGGCAAGCGTGACCCGCTTCACCGAAGTGGGCTGGCATGTGCTTCCCGCGCTCTCGCCCTGGGACTCCGGTTTCGACATAAACACCCACGGTGATTTGGCTGCGGGGATCGGTCCGAGTTGGTACGCCCAACTCTACATCGCCGCGTTGGACGAGTATCGCCTCGTGGGAACCTATCTCGCGCCGGAGTTCTTCTTTGATGTGGACCCGCGATACGCCTACGCGATCAACGACGCCGCGCAGATCGCAGCCTCCTACGGGGGGGGCCTCCTCCTCACACCGCAAGGTCAGATGATCATCCCCGGTGACGTGAACGGGGACGTCGTCGTGAACCTCGATGACTATTGTGCATGGGTCGCCGACCCGATCGATCTCAACGGGGACGGAGTCATCGACCCGGCCGACGAACAGTGGCTGATCGATCGACTTGGCGTCTTTGGATTTACCGTTGAAGACTGCAACGCCAACGGCGCCGGCGACCATTGTGACATCCTCGACGCCATCAGCGCCGATTGCGACGAAAACGACATACCGGACGAGTGTCAGCCCGATTGCAGCAACGACGGTGTCCCGGATGTGTGCGAAGCCGACTGCAACACCAACGGTCAAGCCGACCCCTGCGACATTCTTGACGGCTCCAGCTTGGACTGCAATGCCAACGGCGTCCCCGACGAATGCGATCAGGGCGGGGTGACAAACGCGACCAACGCGTTCGACCCGCCGATCAATTTGGAAATCAACGACACTGTACTCGATGACATGCTGGTCATCGACGTCGGGACCATTGAGGATGTCGATTTCACTCTCGACATCCGTTACCGAATCGGTGACCTGACCGTACTGCTCTCACATGGCGATGTCACGATCACCATCCTGGACCGCCCGGGGCATCCTCAGGACGGTCCGCTCGGCAACGGTCAGTTCGGCTACGACATCATTGTGGACGACGAGGGCGCCGGCGATTACCTTGAGAACGTCGGCAACTTCGGGAGCCCGTTCGAGCACATCGAGTCACCGCCGAGCTACCGGCCCGACGAGCCGCTGAGCACGTTCGACGGCATGCCCAGCGAAGGCGTGTGGACTGTCCACATCATGACCACTGAGAGTTGGTCGCCCGCTGACACGTTTATTGAGTGGGGGCTCATCATCACGCGCGCCGCGGATCCCGCGGAGTGCGATTGCAGCTTCGCCAACTTCGCGAACTTCTTCGACTGCTCAAACGCGCCGGGTATCCCCGTCGGTGACGCGTGCGCCTGTTTCGACATGGACGGCGACCAGGATGTCGACTTCGCCGACTTCGGACAGTTCCAACTTCTCTTCGGCGGCTAACTGGAATCGCAGCCGCGCGCGCGACATCGGCATCGACGACCCTTCGTCGCGGCGGGCTGCTTTCGCCTTCGTGTGGTCGTTTTCGCCCTCCGTCCCGGGCCGCTCGGACGCCGCCAGCCCGCGAGCGCGCCCCGCGATCCGGATCCTCGCCCCCCGCCCGAAAGCGCCGTCATCCCGACTCCTCGCGTTCGCCATCCCGCGCGAAGCGAGGGATCTCGCCGAACGACTCCGGACGCCTCGTCCTTCAATCTGAGCATCCCCGACCCTGCCAAAATCGTACGAAATACTCGGAAAGTCCCCTTGACCTTCCGCCGATATATCCTAATATCCGGATATACGGATCAAGGTCGCCCGACAACGATGAATACCGAGACCCTCTTCAAAGCAATGGCTGATAGCACCCGACGCAAGATCCTCCAACTCGTCGCGCATCACGAGCTCAGCGTCTCCGACCTCGTCGACTGCCTCAGCCAGCCCCAGTCGACCGTTTCGAGGCACCTGAAAGTTCTGAGAAACGCCGCCCTGATCAATGACCGGCGCGACGGCACGACCGTTCTCTACGCCGCGCCCGAATCAGATGAGCCACGAACGTCAGACCGAGGGGACGACGCCGACCGCCCAATCGCGTCCCGCCTCCTCGAGTGGATCGGCGAGGAGCCCCTCCCGATACCCCTCGAACGGAGACTCGATCGCGTCCTCAACCAGCGCCGCCAGCACAGCACCGAATTCTTCGCACGCGTCGTGGACCGTTGGGACCAGATGCGCCTCGACGCCTTCGGCCACACCTTCCACCTCGAAGCCCTCACGACTCTTCTCCCACGCGAGTGGGTCGTGGCCGACATCGGCACGGGCACTGGCTACCTCCTGCCCGCGCTCGCCGCCTCCTTCCGTAGAGACTACGCCGTCGACCCGGTCCCGAGGATGCTCGAAGTCGCCAGGGCTCGCTGCGACACCAGCGCCCTCAAAAACGTCATCTTCAGGCGCGGCGACCTCGGTGGACTGCCGATAAAGGAGAAGCGCATCGACTTGGCGACCGCCGTCCTGGTTTTGCATCACGTGCCCGCGCCCGTCGAGGCGCTTGGCGAGCTGGCCAGAATCTTGAAACCCGAGGCGAGACTCATGATCGTGGAGCAGAAGACCCACAACATTGAGACCTTTCACGAACGCATGCAGGATCGATGGTGGGGCTTCGAGCCGGTCAAGCTTGCTCGAGATGTCACCGCCGCCGGATTCGAATGCGTCCACTGGCGGGATCTTCCCGCCGACACGCCGTCGTCCCGGTCCGTCGAGGCACCCGAACTATTCGTACTCACCGCCCGGCGCAATGCGCGCTCGGCGAAGGTAACGGCAAGAAAGTGACGAGAAGTACATAATCCGCGCCGACACAGGCGCCAAACCGGAGACACGTGACCATGACCACCGCCGTCCAGGATTACAAAGTAGCTGACATCAACCTCGCCGACTTCGGAAGACGCGAGATCGCCATCGCCGAGCACGAGATGCCGGGACTCATGTCCCTCCGCGAAGAGTACGCCGGCAAGAAACCACTCGCCGGTGCGCGCATCGCGGGCTGCCTGCACATGACCATTCAGACCGGCGTCCTCATCGAGACGCTCGTTGAGCTCGGCGCGGAGGTGCGATGGAGCAGTTGCAACATCTTCAGCACCCAGGACCACGCCGCCGCCGCCATCGCCGCGGGCGACATTCCCGTGTTCGCCTGGAAAGGCGAGACACAGGAAGAGGCCGACTGGTGCATCGAGCAGACTATTCATTGGCCGGACGGTAAGGGCCTCAACATGATCCTCGACGACGGCGGCGACCTGACACTGATGGTCCACGAGAAATTCCCTGAGTTGCTCGCCGGTATCCACGGCCTCAGTGAGGAGACCACGACCGGCGTCCACCGTCTCTATCAAATGGTCGAGCAGAGCAAACTCGGCTGCCCCGCGATCAATGTCAATGACTCCTGCACTAAGAGCAAGTTCGACAATCTTTATGGCTGTCGCGAGAGCCTGATTGACGGCATCAAACGCGCCACGGACGTGATGATCGCGGGGAAGAACTGTGTCGTCGGCGGCTACGGTGATGTCGGCAAGGGCTGCGCCCAGGCGTTCGCCGGGATGGGCGCGACCGTGTTCGTTACGGAAATCGACCCGATCAACGCGCTACAAGCCGCCATGGAGGGGTTCCAGGTCGTACTGATGGACGAAGCCTGTAAGTGGGGTGACATTTTCGTCACGACGACTGGCAACGTCGACGTCATCACTCGCGCGCACATGGACCAGATGAAGCACCAAGCCATCGTCTGCAACATTGGCCACTTTGACAGCGAGATTCAGATCGCGTCGATCTTCGACGACAGCAAGCTCACGCGCACTGAAGTCAAGCCTCAGGTCGACATGATCACCTGGCCGGACGGAAAGAGCGTGATCGTGCTGGCGGAGGGGCGATTGGTCAACCTTGGCTGCGCGACTGGACATTCGAGCTTCGTCATGAGCAGCAGTTTCACGAACCAGGTCATCGCGCAGATCGAGTTGTGGTCCACCCGCGAGACGGGCAAGTACGAGAAGAAGGTATACGTACTTCCCAAGCACCTGGACGAGAAGGTTGCCCGCCTGCATCTCGACCACCTCGGCGCTAAGCTCACAACGCTGACGCGGAAGCAGGCTGATTACCTCGGAATTCCAGTTGAAGGCCCCTTCAAACCGGAGCACTACCGCTACTAGCGCTCAATTACAGCTTGAACGAGGCGACAGCTTTTTCAGGCGTATCCTCGCGTCGTCGGTGTTGCAGTGCCGGTTCGCGATGGCCTTGGCGGCGTTCCCGCATGTGCACGAGGGCGATCGTGCACCGCACATTTGGGGGATTCTGCCGGCACCGAACCCGCGCGGGATGAAGCCCGCGGCTCGTAGCGCGGGGACAAGCCGCTGGTGAAAACCACCACGCGGTTTATGCAACGCTGGGGTTACCGTTCATCAATCCACGGAGGCCAGGACGGATCCTCGCGCATGCGGTCGAGAAAGAGAAAGGGCCACGGCTGACCTGAGATCGTATAATGTTCGGCGGTTTCGATTGCCTCGAAGTGCTGCACAGCGCCGGCGCGGTCGCCGACCGAGTGTGCTGCCTCAGGTCGGAATTGGACATTCCCTGATCCCGGGCGAGTTTGTCCGGGGCGAGGAAATGGCCAAAAAGACGACCCCGCCTGCGGAACGTCGCGTAGCGCCCGCCAGGCGCTTCCCCCCGGCGCAGAACGAGACCCCGCAAGAACCGCTAAGTTCTTGCGGGGCAGGCGTTTATCGAATCGAGGCCGACGAGATTCGAACTCGCAACCACCGGATCGACAGTCCGGTACTCTAACCAATTGAGCTACGGCCCCTGCACGTTTGGCGGCCCCGCAGGGCGGCGACGCCGAACTTCCCATCGGGACGGCGGACGGACGCGGCGCGACCACCCATATCCCAGATGCGAGTCAAGGACGGGACACTTTAGGCGCATCAGCAGGGATGTCAAGCCGCCTCCGCATCACGTTTATCCGCGCTCTCGTGGGGAGAGCCCGCAGCCCTCGGCGTCCGATACTCGCGTTGGGGACAACCGTCTGGCGGTGGCGGAGCCTCCACGTATGATGTCCCGGACCTTGGCTGGAGCGAGCGGAGTGAAGAAACGAATCAAACCGTTCCTGGCTGTTGGCCTGCTGCTGTCGGCCGGATTGCCGGATGGGGTGCCCGCTCGTGCGGGTCCGCCGCCGGCGCTCCCGGCTCGTGGAGCGTCAGAGGGGCTGGCGGAGCGTGTCAGCCGGGTCCTCGACCCGTTGAGTCGGATTGGCGCGACGTCGGGCGTGGCGGTCGTCGATCTGGCAGACGGATCGGTTGTATGTCATCGCGGCGCTGAAAAATCCCTGATCCCAGCCAGCAACCAGAAGCTCTTGGTGATGGCGGCTGCGGTGGACATTTTGGGGCCGTCGTTCGAGTTTCGGACGGTGCTCGGCTGGCGCGGGCGGGATCTGGTCGTTGTCGGTGACGGTGATCCGGCCTTCGGCGATGCAAAGGCATTGGGTACGGACGCCGAGGGGATCACTGCGGTGATGGAGGAATGGGCTGCCCGCGTCCGCGAGGCGATCGGCGATCGCATCGAGGGCGACCTGATTGTCGACGAGACAATCTTCGATGAGCAGTGGACGCATCCGAGTTGGGAATCGTCGGACCTCGGCAAATGGTACGGCGCACCCGTCGGCGGGCTTAATTTGAACGGGAATTGCATCGAGCTGACGGTTCAGCCGGCAACGCAGGCTGGCGGCGCGCCGAGGTGGTCGGTGAATCCTCCGTGTGCGCTGGTCCAGGTGGACAACCGGGCGCGCTCGTCAAGCCGCGGTGTTCCGGTGGTTTCGCGTTTGGGTGAGACGTTTCGGTACGGGCTCAGCGGGACGTGCGGCACGCGCGTTAGGTTGCAGTCTGTTCCCATTCCCGATCCGGGTTTGTTTTTCGCCGACGTCTTGCGCGGTGTGTTTGAGCGGAACGGCGTCGTGATCGCCCGGGGTGTTCGCCGCGAACGTGTGCGGGGCGTCGCCTCCTCCGATCCCGCGGGATTGCCAGAAGACTTGGCCATCCTCGCCGAACATCGCACACCGTTGTCGGACGTCTTGCGTCGGGTCGGCGAGGACAGCCAAAACATGTTCGCCGAGTGCTTGGCGAAGCGCGTGGGGTACGAGCACATGCGCCGCACATCGAGCGGCGTACCCAAAGGCCGATGGGTCACCGCGGCGGCCGCGATCAACGCGTTTCTGCGGCGAATCGGCGTCGACACCGATGGCAACGTGGTCTCGGATGCCTCAGGGTTGAGCCGG
>JAJDDS010000218.1 GCA_029260195.1 Phycisphaerae bacterium | reverse complement strand
CGAGTTCGGCGAAGCAGACGCAGTCCGCGCCTTCGCGTGCGGCTTCGCCGACGGCGCTGAGGCCGCGCTCGACGTTTTTCTCGATGTCTTTCGTGGCGTGTTGTTGGACGAGGGCGATGCGCATTCAATCATGTCCTTCGCGACTCCGCGCCGAGCCGGCGGGGCGGTCGCCTTGGTCCCGGTTTTCGATCGTGACGCCGGAGGTTTGGCTTTCGGACGCTTCGGAGAGGGAGGAGCGGTCGATCCGACCCGCCGCTTGGTTTGCGGCTTCGCGGCGGCGGCCTCGGCGAGCGAGCGCAGCTCCAGTTCCAGCGCAGCCAGCGTGCCGGCGCGATCGTCGAGTTCACGTTGGTCGGTTCGCAGTTGGCCCGCGCGCAACCGCAAGGACTCCTTCGCTCGGGTTAGCTTCTCGATGCTCTCACGAATTCCCGTCTCACGGCGATCTTGCGCCTCGCGCGCCGCGCGCAGCGCCGCGACCACGCCGGTGAGGTGTCGACATTGTTCGACGAGGCGCGATTCCTGCGCCGCGAGCGCTTCGGCATCAGTCGTGTTTTCCCGGGACAATGTGCGCGCGGGCATGGGTTCCCCGTCTTCGAACGCGCGCCGCTCCAATACACCGATCGCCTCCCGACGTCGTTCGACGTCAGCCGCCGCGGCGCTTAGGCGATCAGCGAGTTCCCGAAGTTTCCGTTCGCCAGCCTCAGTCGTCCGTCCTCGCGCTTCGATTTCGCTTTCGAGTTTGCGAAGGTCGCCTTTGCGGTGATCCAGATCGTCGCGGCGGGTGTTCAATTCCGTATCGACCCTCATGCAACCCGCATCGCGTTCGTCGAGGTTCCGAGCGACGTCATTGAGGCGGTCGCGCTCAGCCTCAAGCTCACCGCGGAGCGCGAGGAGTTTGTCACGTTCCTCGACGGCGACGGTGCTGTCGCGTTCGACGGCTGCCTGCCTGTCGCTCAGCGCCGTCTCGATCTCGGCCAGACGTCTTTCACGCGCTTCGGAGGCGGCGTCGTTCGCTCGTTGACGCGCGCATGCCTCAGCGGTCGCGCGCCTCAACTCCTCCGTTTGGGTTCGGACGCGATTCTCGGTCGCCACGAGTTCATCAGCGCGGACGCGCAATTGCTCCCCGCCGGTTTCCAGCCGTCGCATCGCGGTGTCAAACGCGGCTTGGCGATGTTCGAGCTCGTCGGAGCGTCCGTCGAGCCTGACTGCCCGATCCTGCGCGTCACCGTCCCGGTCCTCGACGGACGTCGCACGCTCGAGGATGGACGCTTCCCGAGCGTCGGATTCTCGCTCGCGATCGCCGATACGGTTTTCGTGGACTTCGAGGTCCGCCGCGCGCGCGTCCAGCCGGTCGCCAAGCGCCTCGAGTTCCGCAGCCCGTGCTTCGAACGCAGGCTGTGCGTCCGGCGAGATCACCGTGTCACATTCTGACACTTCATTGGGATCGATCGTGTCAAATGTGAACGAGGATCGCCCGAGCGTGATCCTGTCACCCGCAACCAGTTGACGCGACCGCCGAAACGACACATCGTTGACGCTCGTCCCTTCCGTCGTCAGAAGGTCCGTAACCACCCATCCGCCGCCGCCACTGTGGAGCAGGGCGTGAACCGGCGCGACGGTCGAGTCGCCGAGTGTGAAGTCGCAGCCGCGATCTCGCCCGATCAGCAGGACCGAATCGTATCCATGATATGCAACCTCGCCGTCTGCTGTGCGCAATGCAAGCCCCGCACGCGTCGCCGTCCCCACTTCGGGCGGGTCGCCCCCGGACGAATCGGACGGTTCGATCCGTGCGTCGAGTTTCCAACGGTGCAGGCTGATGCGGTCGCTGTCCCGTAGCCACCGGATTTTCGTCGGAGTGTCGTTGACGAGCGTACCGGAACCACACGACAGATCCCGCAGAACGGTCCCATCCGCGGTACGGATGACCGCGCACTGGACCGACGGGATTCGACTTGATTTGATGCGGACGTGACAGCCCCTGCGCGATCCGAGAAGCGTCACAGGCTTGTCCAAAACCTTGGTGTGACGGCGCTCCGTCTTTGAGTCGCAGATCTCCAGGCTGTCGCCCGCGGCAAGTTGAGACTGAACCGGTTCCACCGTTATCACCTTCGCCCACCTCGGTCTATCACCACTGAAATCGGCGATTAGGCACGTCGCGGTCCAACCGTTGTGGGCGATGGGGCGAAAAACCACCCTAATCGGAGATTTCCCCCGCGGCGGCAACCAGTTTCTGGATGGCTGGGATGATGGCGAGGGTGAGTTCGGCTTGCGGTTGGCCGGCACGCTCGAGCAGTGCAACCTGGGCTGTGGACCACGTTGCCGGGGGGGGCGCCCCCCGTTCCAGGAAATCGAGCGCTTCGATGCCAACCGCGGACAGCGATGCGAGTTCCCGCGACAACGGCTCGATTTCCCGCAGCAGGAATGAGTCCCGAATGACGACGGCCAGAGCGCCATGGTTGTTACGCCAAAAGTCAAGCCAATGTCGTGCGAGGACACGGTCGGGCTGGCCATGCGCGCCGCCGGACAACGCCCGATCGACCAGCACGGAGAATCGTCGCGCGGATTGGCTTTCAGGACGTGCGGCGTCGACCAGCCGGTTGAGCGGCGTCGTCGTCGTGTATCTCCGCGCCGCGGATCTCCCGTAGTTCTTGACTGGCTCGACCACGTCGCACAGCACCCTCAGCGCATCGACCGGATGCCGCCCCGAGAGACGCTCGAGCATCGGGACGTAGTTCGCGCGGTGTCGCAAACCGAGCATGTCGAGATGCCGGTTCACATGGACCAGGCGCCGATACATGTCGTCGACGTCGGTCACGCTCCCCGGTGACCACAGTCGTTCGGCGATGGCAGCCAGACGCGGCCAGATTCGCGAATCGATGGTTTCCGGTGTGACGTATTCCGACCACATGCACGCTTCGCCCCCGAGGACGAGGGCACGCTCGTCCGGTGTCAAATCGTCGCCGCCTGACAGCGGGTCCACCTGATAATGGAACGACGCCGGCTGAAGGTGGTCGAGGTAGTACCCGTTCGATAGGATTCCGCGAAATCCCCGCCGGGCTGCGTCGGCAAGCGATTCGCCGCCGCGCCATGATTGGATCACCGTTCCCGGCGGCAGGTCGGGATGCAAGATCTCGTCCCACCCGATCATGCTCCGCCCGCGCTTTTCGAGCAGGACCGACACCCGCTTGTTGAAATGCGCCTGGAGGTCGCGATTGTCCGACAAGCCGGTGCGTTTCCGGAACGACCGCACGGTGGCGCTCTTGTCCCAGAGCACCCCGTTCACCTCGTCGCCTCCAATGTGGAAGAACGGGTCACGAAATGTCGCCGTCATCTCTTCGAAGAACGTGTCCAGGAAGGAGTACAGCTCTTCGCGCGTGGGGTCGAAGCAGCCGTCGAACACGCCCCATGTCGTTTCCAGCGTGATCCCGCCCGACGAACCAGCCAGATCCGGATATCCGACCAGCCAACTCGTGGTGTGTCCCGGCATGTCGAATTCGGGAACCACCCGGATACCGCGGTCGTACGCGTACGACGCGATTTCGCGGAGATCACCGGCCGTGAAAAAGTGCCCGTCGGATCCGTCGCGGTGAAGGCGCGGGAATTGCCGGCTCCCGACCCGAAACGCCTGGTCGTCCGACAGGTGAAGATGGAGGACGTTGAGCTTGACCGCCGCCATCCCGTCGAGGTTGCGCTTGATGACCGCCATCGGCTGCCAGTGCCGACAGACGTCGATCAGCAACCCGCGCCATGGGAACCGCGGGCGATCGTCGATATTGGTGGCTGTCACGGCGAACCCCTCCGACGAGGTTTCGACGAGTTGAGCAAACGTCGCCAGCCCACGAAGCACGCCGATGGGGTTGGCGGCGCGCAGCGTCGCGCCTTGTGGTGTGATTTCGAGTGTGTGGGATTCGTCCTCGCCGAAGGCGTGCCGCGTCTCGCACGGTCCGCCGCATTCGATCACAAGCGTCGCCCTCCGGTAGTTGTATCCGACGTGCGATTCGATCGGGATACCGGTGAGCGTCCGAATCGTCTCGATCAGTCGAACCGCTGCGCGCTCGATTCTTGATTCCCGGTGGCCCCGGATCGCGATTTTGAACTCCGCATCAATGACGAGCGAACCGGCCACCGGCTTGACCCGTTCCGGCAGGGGCATGACGTTGATTTTTGGACCCGCGACGGCGCTCCCGGCGCAGGCCCAGATGGCGGCGAACAGCGCGGAGCATCCAGCCACGCCGAGACGGCGTCCGATCTCGGTGGGTTGCGTGATCATGGGGGTCTATGTATCCCTATTGGCGCGTGGCGTCGAGGAGAACCGGGCGGGGACGATTCCGATCCGCAGTCCCCGCCGGTGCAGAGCGGCGTCGAAGGAGTCCGAGAAATCGGCGGATCGTGAGCGAAACCCCGCCGACCGTCGTGTACAATATTCACCGTGAAACGGCGATCGATCCAAGCGATCCTCAAGATGAAACGGAGAAGGATGATGGTATTTGTGGTCTCGCGACGCGCGGGTCGCGTCGGTGGGGTCGGAGTCGGGTTCCTGGCGGTCGCGATAGCCCTGATGCCTGGGACGGGGAAAGCCGCGTGCGCGGACGACAAGAAAGACGACCCCGCGAATCTCATCGCCGCGCTGAAGGACAACGACGCCCAAGTTCGCTGGCGGGCGAAGCAGGCCCTGCGCGCGCGGGGTCCGGAAGCCATCCCGGCGTTGATCGGCGCTCTGCGTGACGAGTCGGAAACCGCCCGCACGAGCGCAGCCTATGTACTGAAACACATCTCGCCACTGGATGCAGCCGCGGGCGCGGCGCTGGCGCAAGCGTTGAACGACTCGTCCGCCGCGGTGCGCGCGTACACTATCGAAGCGCTGACGACCATGGGCAAAGCCGCGGTTCCCGAAATGGTCCGCGTTCTCGACAAGCACGACGTCACGGGGATCATCGCCGGAGCCGATGTGATCGCCGCCCTCGGATCGGACGGCGCTGACGCGGTTCCGCTGCTGACCGAGTTGCTGGCGTACGACGACGCGACCGTTCGGGCAGCGGCAGCGCGGGCATTGGGGTCCATCGGCAAGACGGCGAAGGCTGCGACCGCTGCGCTCACCAAGGCACTCGAGGATACCGAATACCCGGTTCGCGATCGGGCGACGTGGGCGCTGGGACGGATCGGACCCGCAGCCGCGCCCGCCGTACCGGCGATCGTGAAGCGACTCGACGACACCCACGCCTGGGTGCGGCGGACCGCCATTCACGCGTTGAGCGAGATCGGACCCGGCGCGTCGGCTGCGCTGCCGCGATTGCGTCAGATCGCCCGGGACGAGGACGACATCGGCGTCCAAGCCATGGCCGAGCGCGCCATCCGTACGATCGAGCGATCCTGACCGGCGTAGCGCTGTGCTGGAACCGTGCGACGTGCCGGAATGTCCCTCGTTAGGAACAAATAGGGCGGAAAGGTGGACGGATAGGTTGCGGAATCTGCTACAATGGAGTTTCGGTGGCTCGGCCACGAGGGTGGCCGGCGGGTTTTGACGACAGAGGATCGAAGCATGCGTGGTTTAGCAATTGGCGTGGTGTTGTGTGTGGCGGCGGCCGGTGTTCGAGGCGTCGGTCCCACTGAGCTGACGATCGACCCTGTGCAGTCCTTCGCGGATTTCGAGTTGTGCGTCGTGGGGGCTTGCGACACGGACGTTTCCCCGATCGCGGGGATGATGGCGATCGAACTGGACGCGCCGACCGATCCGACCGCGATAAGCCTGCTCGACTATCATTTCATTCTGACCGAGCCGTTGGAGTTCTACGTCGAAATCATTTTCGGCGCCGGTGCCATCGACGTCCTGGCGACGAACGTCGAGCTGATGTACCCATTCCCCGGGGTGGCTTTCGGCCCGGTCGTGGTGGACGTGACGGGCGTGTTCGAGTTTCTCACGGTTCCGGCGCTCGCGTCGGGGACCGCCGCGTACGAGGCGTCGGGATTGGCTTGCACGCTGCTGCAAGGCCAGGGACTTCCTTGCGTCGACCAGGTCGATCTGAGTTCTTTGGGTGAGCGGACGGCTGACTCGATGTCCGGCGTGGTCGTGGTCGTGGGGGACGTCGTGGTCCTGTTCATCGACGCAGCCCTATCGGTGCCGCTCATACCGGGAAGCCCGGACACGGCGCAATTGAATTTCGTCGGGCACATCGTCGCTGCCGGTGTGATTCCCTCGCAGGGTCCGGGCGATTTCGACGGTGAC